>CAZZXJ010000068.1:0-16668 GCA_964657905.1 uncultured Stigonema sp. | reverse complement strand
ACGTACGAGAAACACGGCGTCCTTTTTTGAAACCCCTGCTTTTAAGTATGGGGTTAAGAGCACCCCACACCCCACACCCTGTTCATATTTTAGAATGAAATATCCCTGCGTGTAATTACGTAATTAAAATGAGCAGTGATTGTTTTTTATTCATAACTCATAATGATGCTTTCTGATGAAAATATGCATCATGCTCGAACCTAGTACACCGTTATGTCATAAAGTAATATTTCCAACAACATAATCAGGTAATAATGGGTATGTTAGTTTACAATTATTTATAAAATGCTCTGGTTTGTGCAATCTACTTGGATTTTAGGGAATTGAGTGGGTTAAAAGATCAAGGTATGGCACACTCCCACCAGTAACGGAGATAATAGCAGCGTCCATCGGTGGTTAAAATCCAAAATCGCCACAACGATAGAGTTGATAGGGAACACCAATCCGGTAATGCTGCTTGGGGTCTATCATGCAAGTGGTTTGCCCAGAAAGTGCAACCTGTAGCGGATAATCCCGGCGTCTGATTCCCGGACCAACAACCCATAGATTCAGCTTAGATGTTCCTAATGCAGGTAGTTGAGAAAGCTTTTGCCAAACAGATTGGAAATCTGGAGATTGCTTGAAAAAAGCGAAATTAGAAGATGGGAGTGGGGAAGAAACGTTCCGCCGGAACGTCTGTACGGGAGTGGGGAAGAAACGTTCCGCCGGAACGTCTGTACGGGAGTGGGGCGTGGGGGATGAGGGAGAAATTAATTTGACTCCCCCTGCTTCCCTAAGTGGTTCAAGTGCTAAGGCAAAACTTAATCCCAATGCCACATCCTGATAATCTCTATACCCCACCACAACCATGAGAGGAATAGAAGGTTCTTGGTTCATTTTTTGGGCGACGCGCTCAGGCTCGAAGGGTTTTTGGAAAGCCAAGTTAGAAATAACGAAAACACAACTGAGAACGCCAACAAGTACAAGAATGAATTTTGACTTTTGACTTCTACTAAGGCTCGCTGCTATTAATGCACAGAAGCTAGGGTAGTAAACAAAGTTATAGCGGGGAATAGCGGTAATATCTTTTTTCAATAAATAGACAATTGCAAAGAATTCTAATAGCACCCAAACAGAAAAACTTAAGAGAGTTAGTGTAGCTAGATGAGTTGAAGGTGTACACCACAACTGCCTTAAACCCTGACAGACTTGCCACCCCACCCATATCCCAAAAAAAAGCATTAACAATCCAGATATAACTGTAATTGGGAGGGGCTGATTTTCCACGGGTAGAGCAATCACCATCAGTACCCAGCCAATGAAAGTTTGGTAAAGGGGAGCAAGATATTCAGGAGATGGCAGCCAATCGGTTTCAGCACGCCTAGCATGATTTAGCATCACCAGCAACCAAGGGAGGAAACTAATCACAACACCACTGGTAGATAGAATTAATGCTAGCCAAACAGAGCGCTTATTCTGGATATTTGCTTCATGCCAGTACATCAGCACAAGTAGCGTAGCAATTTGAGCAATAAAGCCAAAAATAAAGAAATAGTGGACATAAAGACCGATACTATTAATAACTGCCCATCCCAGCCAAACCCAAAATCTCACCACCTGCCGCTTCTCAAGATCCTGCTGAATTTGTACCAGCCCCAATAACGCTAACGTGATGAGCAGCATTGGCAAGGTGTAATGTCGTGCTTCTTGGGAAAGGTAAACAGCAAAGGGCGAAACTGCCATGACAGCAGCAGATGTTATTCCAGCAGATCGGAAAAAGGCAATACGATTTAAATAGTAAATGGCGACGATCGCACCCACACCAAATAACGCTGGTAGCGATCGCAATTTGAACACCCAATAGGAAGCCAACGGACTCATCCACCCCAACCAACTATACATCCAGCAAAAAAATAGTGGCGGATGAGTAGACTGAGTGGCAACGGTTTGGGCAATTTGAGGACAACTAACCCCAGGTTGGAAAGTAAAAATCTCCTGCAAACGCTCAAGGGGAAACACTACTTCCATTGGCACGTCATTATACCTTTTACCCAAGCTAAAGATAGCAGTAATCACCTCATCCATCCACAAGGGTTTTAAGTCCAAATGCCAAAAGCGCAAGATAGCACCAAGTGTGATCGCCCCAGCTAAACTCACATAATGTAGAGATTTGTGTTTTGTCATTTATTTAGCTAATCGTAATCAGGCAATTAGCCATTAACAATTAGCAGATAATGTTTTTTAGATAATTATCTGCGTCCATCAGCGTTCATCTGCGGTTCAAAATCTAAAATTATATATATTAAGACGCTAATTTTACAAAACCAGTGCCTCCAGAATTTTACTCCGTCCAAGTAAATCCTGAATTACCTGTGCCTTCCCTGCGGGAGACAGCGATCGGACTCATCCGTAATAGTCTGCGTCCAGGACAGCAGCAAATGGCTGATTGGAACTCTGGTCCACTGGCTGTTTCAGCGGTTCCAGGTGCTGGCAAATCCACGGGTATGGCAGCAGCAGCAGCAATTGCGGTCGCACATCAGTATGAGCGTTCAACCGTATTACCCCGAAAGACTCGTCGTCAACTCATTGTTGTCACGTTTACGCGCTCGGCTGCTGCCAACATTAAAGCCAAAATCCGCAAATACTTACGGGATGATTTGTCCTTACCCCAGACTGGCTTTGTTGTACAGACACTGCATGGTCTGGCATTGAACATTGCCAGTCGCTATCCCGATTTGTCAGGATTGCAACTAGAAAATGTCACATTAATTACTCCAAATCAAAGTCACCGCTTCATCCGTACTGCTGCGGAGCAATGGATTGCCACTCATCCAGAGCATTATTATCGCTTACTAGAAGGTATTCAATTTGACGGGGAAGAAACAGAAAGACTGCGTCGCCAGTCAGTGCTGCGGACAGAAGTATTGCCAGAACTAGCAACTACGGTGATTCATGAGGCAAAAAGTTCTGGTCTATCGCCGTTGGATTTGCATTCGTTAAATCAACAAACCACAGACGAATATGCAATTTTAAGCGTCGCCACTGGATTGTATGAGCAATATCAAAATTTAATGCGATCTCGTGACTTCATCGACTACGACGACATGATTTTAGCCGCGTTGCGGGCACTGGAGAACGAAAAGGTTCGCAGAATTGAGCAAAACCAAGTTTTCGCCGTGTTTGAAGATGAAGCACAAGATTCTAGCCCCCTACAGACGAAGTTATTAGAAATTTTAGCTACTGACCCAGTGGGGGGAGTGGGGGAGAATTGTGATAACTCCTCACTCTCAAAATCCAAAATCAACTTGGTGCGCGTGGGCGATCCCAATCAAGCGATTAACTCCACTTTCACCCCAGCCGATCCGATTTATTTTCGGCGATTCTGCGAAGAGTGCCACGCCCAAGAACGATTGGCAACAATGGATCAAGCCGGTCGTAGTACCAGAATTATTATTGAAGCTGCCAACTTTGTCCTCGACTGGGTCAATAGCCTTTATGGAGGGAGTAGAGAGTCGGGAATTAGGAAATCACGCTCCACTCCCGTTCCGTCCCCAGAAAATTCGCCCTGTTGACTCTGGTGACCCCCAAGCCGATGCCAATCCTGAAAAAGTAGGACGGGGATTAGAACTCTATACTCCCCGTGACATTCATCACACCGTTGAATTGCTCTCACAAAGGGTTAGCGAGCTATTTGCCCAAGATTCAAACAACACCTGTGCAGCTATTTTAGTGCGGGAAAATCGCCAAGGACGTTGGTTGGCAGAGGCGCTTGCCCCTGTATGTAAAGAACATAAAATCACACTTTATGATGTGGGACAGCATGATCGGCATTCTCATGTGCCTGAGGAAATTTTGGCACTGCTGCAATTTTGCGATCGCCCCCATTCACCTGACTACCTCAAAGCAACACTAGAAGTCCTTGTACAAAGACGGTTGATTGAAACCCAAGACCTCAACACTCTCGCTAGTCTGCCCGAAGAGTTTTTGTATCCTGGTCCCCTAGCGCCACCCCACCTAGAGCCAGTACAAAAAGCCGCACACTTATGTCGCAGTTTTCTACGTGCTCGCTTAGAACTACCTCTATACCAGCTAATTTCTTTCCTAGCCTTGGCATTAAATTACGACCAAGCAGAACTGGCAACAGCTGACAAACTGGCAGAACGAATCAACCAGCAAATAGCTGGCAATACTTCCTTGGGGGCGATGCTAAGTGTACTTAGTGAAATAGTCAGTTCCGAACGGTTTGAACCTGTGGAAACAGAAGATTTGGATGCACGTTACACTCGTCTCGGTCAACTTACTATTATCACAATGCACAAAGCCAAAGGGCTGGATTGGGACTATGTTTTTATGCCTTTTTTACACGAAAACTTGATTCCAGGAAGATTTTGGGTTCCTCCCCAAAGCCAGTTTTTAGGCGACTTTACCTTATCAGAAGTAGCCCGTGCCCAAATTCGCACTGCTCTCCACGGTCAATCTACTTTACCCAGCATCACCGCAGCTTGGGAGCAGGCAAAACACTTGAAAACTGCTGAAGAGTACCGTTTACTATACGTGGCCATGACACGGGCAAAGCGTCTGTTGTGGATATCCGCCGCTCAGAAGGCGCCATTTACTTGGAGTAAACCAGACAATTTACAAGCTCAAGCACCTTGTCCTGTTTTTCCAGCACTGAAGCGCCAGTTTCCCCAGTATGTAGTCACTGTAGGAACAGGGAACCAAACCAAGGTTAACGAAATCAGTACAACTATTCACTCAGGCAATGCTCCGGCTGGAAATGGATGAAATTTACAATTCAGCTATCTCCTGTAATTTACAGCGCCCTCAAGTTTCCTCAAGGCATTGTGTTAACAAGCCTGCTATCCTGTGGAATTGGACTCACTGGCAACAATTGTGCAGCCGCTTTTCCTGGATTCAAACAGATTAACGGCGATCGTATAAGTCAGTTGTCCCAAAGCTCTCAGAAAATCTCCTCCAGCTTACCTAGAGCGATCGCAAATGCGATTTTGCGCGATGCTTCTAAGCGTTCGGAAGTGGCAATTGCTGATTTGAAAATTACCCAGGTTACACAAAAAACCTTTAGCAATCGCTGTAAGTTTAAGTTTGGCGAAATTTGTACCCAAGAATTCAAACCTATTGAGGGTTGGGAAGTGGTTGTACGAGTGCGGGAGCAATCTTGGACTTACCATGTCAACAAATCAGGCTCGCAAATATTTTTAGATCCTAAAGTTACCGAAGCAGGTCAAAGTGACACTGTAAATAGGGTCGGTTAATAGGGGTCATATTGGACTATATTGATTTCATCTGGCGTATGACACTATTCTCAATAGCTTTGTTGTTCGCCAATGGTGCTGCAATTCAGGATAAAGCAACAAAAACCTAATTGGTTTGTCAAGATGAAAAGTGTAGTACTATGTTAGATCGTGTCGTTTGAAAGCAAACTCATGCCTAAACTGAAAACTCGTAAAGCAGCAGCGAAGAGATTCCGCGCCACCGGTACAGGTAAAATTGTGCGCCGCAAAGCTGGCAAAAATCACCTTCTAGAACACAAGACTTCTAATAAGAAGGGTAAAATGTCGAAAATGGCTATCGTCAACGAGCGCGATGAAGAAAATGTGCGCTTGATGCTCCCCTATTTGTAAGTACTCCAGGAATTAAGTTATGACTCGGGTAAAACGCGGTAACGTTGCTCGTAAACGCCGCAATAAAATTCTCAAACTAGCTAAAGGTTTTCGCGGTTCCCACTCAACTCTGTTTAGAACCGCCAATCAACAGGTGATGAAGGCGCTACGGAGTGCCTACCGCGATCGCAAAAATCGCAAACGCGATTTCCGTCGCCTCTGGATCACCCGCATCAACGCTGCTGCACGCCTACATGGTATGAGTTACAGCCAACTGATCGGCAATCTGAAAAAAGCTAATATCCAACTAAATCGCAAAATGTTGGCGCAAATGGCAGTCCTAGATCCAGGTAGTTTTAGCAAAGTTGCTGAATTGGCTAGCCTTGCTAAAGGATAAAGATAGCAACGGATGTAACGGATAAGTTATATGTGTAAATTACAGTCTAAGTATCCGCTTATATCTGTTGCTATCTTGTTTCTTTTAGCTTTTTTCTTTGTAATTGCCGATACACAGTTATTAGCATCTGCGGCAGAACTGCCGAAAATTCAGCGGCGGGGCTATCTAAATATTGCTGTTAAAGATAACTTACCTCCTTTGGGATTTAGAGATGTAAGCGGCAATTTACAAGGTTTTGAAATTGACTTAGCAAAAGCGTTAGCTCTGGAGTTGCTTGGTAAACCAAATGCTGTAAAGTTGCAACCTGTAGCGAATCGCGATCGCCTGTCTCTAGTCTTAGACGATAAAGTTGATCTCACCATAGCTAGGGTAACAGCAACTTCCTCACGCGATCGCTTAGTTAGTTTTAGTGTTCCTTACTACTTCGATGGTACTGTATTACTCACAAAAGATTCCTCAGTGCAAAGGCTGGGTGATTTGATTAGGCGAAAAATAGCTGTTCTCAAAAACTCCAGTACCATTGCAGCAGTAAGGTATTATTTACCAAATGCTGAGTTGGTAGGAGTTGATTCTTATGAGGAAGCACGATCACTTACAGAAAGCAATGCAGCCACAGCTTTTGCCGCAGATGCTAGCGTCCTCAGCGGTTGGGTAAAAAACTATCCTCAGTATAGATTATTACCAACAAAGCTATCAACGGAACCTCTGTCTGTAGTCATGCCTAAAGGATTGCAGTACGATAAGTTGCGACAGCAAGTCAATGAAGCGATCGCTCATTACATAGCTGAAGGTTGGCTCCATAAACGCGCTACCTATTGGGGTCTACCATAGATTAGGGAGTACAAGAATTAAAAATTAAAAATGCAAAATTAAGAATTTTTAATTTTTAATTTATTTGTCTTCCCTCATGTACAGAAAAAGCTTTTAATAAAGGCAATGGATAACAATTTAGCGGTTTTTTATCTGTCAATTTTGGTGTTTTTGCTCTTATTTACAGTAGTGAGCATTTTTCGTCAGGTATTCAAAACACGTAAGCTAGAAAGCTCCTTCTCAAGATTGCGGAAAAAACTGAATAAAGAAAAGGGTACAGCGCAAGAATACTACGAATTAGCAAGTATTTACTTAGAGAAAAAATTATTTTCCCAAGCTATTACCCTATTTCAAAAAGCTATCAAAGCCGCCGAAGAAGAGGGAGAAGAAAATGTGGCTCCCATTTACAATGGGTTCGGCTATGCTTACTTTGCGCAAGAACAGTACGACTTAGCAATTCGTCAGTACAAAGAAGCACTCAAAAATAAACCCGGCTATGTGATAGCACTTAACAATCTTGGTCATGCCTATGAGCGCAAAAAGTTAAATGCTCAGGCATTGGACACTTACGAAGAAGCACTCAAACACGAGCCGAAAAACCAAACTGCCAAGCGCCGATCTGAATCTTTGCGACGTTTAGTGTCTGCATAATTTAGCTTGCTAGAAATAAACGTCGTAGTGGGCTAGAAGGTCAGCCGGATCTTCGTAGATGGCGATCGCACCCCTTAATTGAGTATCGTCAAAGCCACCGCAACGAAATGCAATCACACCAACCCCTGCCTTGTGAGCCGACTCAATGTCGTAGGGGGTATCGCCCAGCATCACTACTTGGTCAGGCTGCATTTTCAGCTTACCAAGAGCAGCTTCTACAGTATCTGGTTCTGGTTTAGAAGCTTCGGCATCGCTTGAGGTTATTGCCTCATCTTGACTCAGGAGATCATCAACTTGTGCAGCTTTCAGTAAAACTGAAAGTTCTTCAGTTGTTGCTGAACTACCAATAATTAGACGCAACCGCTCATCCCGCATCTTCGATATAAGTTGCCGTGTACCATTGGCTGGAGTCAGATGAGGTCCAAACTTGTTGATAATAAGTTCTTTGCGGTGATCGGCAATTTCCTTTCCCTTTCCTTCCTTACTAGAAAGTCTTGGCGCGAACTTAGGAACGACTTGATCGCCACCCATCCCGATCAGAGGTCGGACTTGCTCAAAGCTTACCTCATACCCAAAGGCGGCGAATGCTTCTACCCAGGCTTGAGCATGAGCATCATTGCTCAGAACCAGGGTTCCATCTACATCTAAAATGACTCCTTGTAATGTCATTGTGAAATCTCCCATAGATTTTCTCACCTTCACTGCCTTTACGATATCGGTAGGTTAATCGAATAACCTCTTCCTCAATCCTTACCTGCGGTAAGAGAATTACCGTCAAGGTGGAACTCGTGTAACCCTGATTACCCTCAAAAACTTAGGAGAAGCACTTTTTTAATTGCCACTGATCGTGATGTGACAGCGCTGGACATGAGTATCTAATTTAATTAACTCAGTCCAAGTCTGCTCTTCAATAATGCCATCTTCTGTCAGTTGACGGGATGTTTGAAAGGTTTTGACAGACAAGGCTGTTTTTGCTCCAAAGTTACCATCGATAGCACCAAAATAATACTTAGTATTTTTCATCTCCTCCTGCACAGATTTCACTAGAGAACCAGTACTCCCTAGACTCAGTTGTGGCAGGCTGGCAACTCCTTCGCACAGGTAAGCCCAAGTTTTTGGTCCCACAATACCATCTACAGGCAAAAATACGACGCACTGCAGGTATTTGACCAAAATTAAGGTGTTTTGACCAAAGTAACCTGTAATAGAAACCTCTTTTTGAAAATATGGTAGTTCCACCAGCCGTTGATTCAGAACTTTTTGCATTTCTGTGACCACTTCACCGCTTGAACCAAGCACTAGGAATGGTTTATTGATAGGACATTTAATTTTGGTATTCATAGGATGAATATGTTCTTGATGTTTTTAAGATTACAAAATAATATTTCAGTATGCTTAGTACACATTACCAGATACATTGCTCATTCCAACAGTGAATTCCGTACCTCATTGATGGTGGGCTGTACTTAGGAGCGAACCTGACTTAGACATCGCCCCTAACGTGTAGGTCTTAAATTTTACTTCTTAACTGGAACTATTTCAAACGCGAAAGAAGCAATGCGATGGTCAGCAATGTAAATGTCTATTGTATGCTTACCAATTGGATCGCCGCTAACCATAGTCCAAGAGTTGTGAATTATACCGCTTTTTGGAGACTGAGTACGAGTAGTCACTCCTTGGGCGCCATTTGCTGTGATTGAGAAATTTTCACCATTATCTGTACTCCAGCTTTCTGGGAGTTTTGGCAGTCGCAGGACTTCTCGCCATGTCACTTCACCTTGGTAGTCCTTAAGCCAAATACGCCACCCGTATTGGTTTCCCTCATTTAGTGGTACTTTGTTTGTAGCAATAAAAGTAACTTTACCGTTATTGTCAACTCTAAAAATTCCGAACTCAGCTTTACTGACAATAATTGGATTAGCCGCTATTGACTCAGAGGATGTGATAGCATTGACTGCTAAAGAAGCTATGACCCAAGTTGTCAGTAAAGAAGAAAGCACTAGCGTTGCCGTCCAATTTCTCAGTTGCATAAATTTTCTGATATTTATTCATACTTATTGGTACACGAAGTAGATTCATTTTTCAGATACACTCCGAACACTTTCGCAGGATCGAAGTTGAGTCTTAAGGTGCGACGTTCTAATATAAAGTCAAGTTAAAAGCAAGCCGATGTCGGCATTTCCTAAATTCTTTGAGAGGAAATTGTTATGGAAATTTGACAAAAACTGTAAGCATTCAGCTATTAGCAATCAGCAGTCAGTTATGAAGTACCGCGCCTGAACACTCAACAGAATGGCGTCACAACTAAGTACAGAATTGCACAAATTCGTAGCGTTATGTTCGTAGTTGCTGTGTTAAATAATACAATATATAGTGAGCTTAAATCATTTGCGTGGAGAAACCCGGTTTCTTGCACTTTAAATTTTCACAACTCAAATAGGATTGCTAGATGTTGTCTTTGGGATGGGGGATGATAAAGTAATGGATTAGGAAGTAATAATTTGGTTTGTATTTTTAAAAACTTTCAGTCTTAACCTAAGATTAACCTAAAGGTGGAGGAAATAACTTTAGTATCCGAAGTATACTTTATGCTTCAGGGTGTTTGTTACCGTACATAACGTTATTTGGGGTGTCTACTTAGTATAAGGTTCTAAATGTCACTGTTTTATTTTGTTGTTCACATTCTCCACCTAATTATATTAGGAGGAAAATGTGAGCATTTTTGCTAGAAGGTAAGAGACTTGGCAAATGCTGTATTACGCTTCATCAATCCTTTCCTAGACAACGCAGAAGTGGATAATGAGGTAGGGAAGCTTCAACTCACCTTCCTATGATAGAAATCGTATTTGAGTTGTGAAAATTACAAGCTTCAAAAACCGGGTTTCTCCGCTTTCACAAATCATTTAGGATGGCTATATCTGCCTTAAATCGCAGTTTTCAGTAATTAGTTTACTGTATCCTGACTTCAGTCATAATTAGGTTTTCAGGTAAATTGATGTTACACCTGATTTCCCACTTCCTTATGGCTCAAGCAGCGCCAGAACCCGCATCTGTACCACAGGAAATCTTCATTCCCCAGCAGACAAGACCTTTACCTGGTCAGCTCGATACAGTGCCCGTGTTTAACAGCAATAACCCAGAGGTGGTGCAGACTGAAGGCATCTTACTGTCCACATTTCCCCCACAAGGCAAACGAGTGAGCGTTGCTCACCTCAAATTTCCTTTTCATGGACGGTTTGATTTGTTTTCTCACCACATTGCCAGAGCAATTGAGACTCCAAACGATCTGCGGACTCTTTATGAAGGGGTAATTGTTCACAATCCTGGCTCCCGCCCTGTGACTGTTAACGTATTGCAAGCAGCTAGTTATTTGAGTCAGCCTGATGCGCCTTTTATTAATCTTCCGCCAATGCAGGACAATGTGTTGGGAAGTATTTATGCTGGACCTGGAGATCGCGCTATGGATGATGTGCTAAGGGGGAGGCGACAGTCAGAATGGCCTGCCCGGTTGGTGATTCCACCCAAACAAAGCCGTATGCTAATGAATCATCCTATTCCGGTGCGTCCCCTGAACCCACCACTGAATGGGCGCTCTACCCTCCTGCGCCTGTACAGCGATGGTCCAGTCTATGTGGCAGACCTGGCTATGTTTGCCAAATCCAATCAAGATGGCAGCGAGCGAGCACCTACTCTGGAAGAATGGCAGATGCTCCTGGAAAATGGGGATTTTGCTGGACCGCGTGAAAAATCTCCCAGTCCTCCTGATCGCCTTACAGGACCAGAAATCTATGGTCGGGTAGCAGCTGTAGCTCAGGGGTCTCGGTGGCGATCGCACCTTTCCGACTCAGCCAGCCTTGACCTTGCCATTCCCCAACCAGGGCAAGCTTTCTCCTATGGTCTGAGCACCCTTCTAGCTGGCAAAATGGGTACTGGACAAGATCAAAGTGCAAAGCTGTTGGTGCGCTATCCCGGCACTGCTTATGAAGCTCATGGCAACTACGGCATTGAATACAACCTAGTTCTGCCGTTAATTAACAACACGAGTGCGCCTCAGACTGTGAACGTGCTATTTCAAACTCCCATTAAGGAAGATAAGTTGAGCAAACTGGGACTGCGCTTCTTACAGCCCCCCGATCCATCTATCTTATTTAGAGGCACTGTTCGCATCCGGTACAATGACGACCACGGTTTACCCAAAACCCAATACTGGCATTTGGTTCAACGACGGGGGCAGATGGGGTTGCCCCTGATCCAATTAAAAATGCCTCTTGGCGATCGGCGATTGGTGGAAGTCGATTTTCTCTACCCACCTGATGCCGCCCCACCCCAAATGCTCACTATCCAAACTTTGGGCAGTACAAAATAAAAGCAGTGAGTTTTCGATTCAGCGTCAAGAACTTCTCATCCTAACGAGTGTTAGCCTAGTGGGTGGCGGTAGCACTAGGCATACTCGGTACTATTTTCCAAGTCCGATAATTGCTCTGTTGCTTACTTTGAGTGGCTATAGAACAGTAGTTAGCAATTATTTGCCTATTGAAGGAGATGTGACTTTGAAAAACCGTCCTAAATCGTTCGCTTGGCTCGCATTAATGGCTGCCGCTTGCAGTTTTGGTATCGGGATCATCTTTTTTCGAGGATGGCTTTACCATCAGATAACTCTACTATCTCTACCCCTATTTAAACAGTCGCAAATCCCAAATCCAAAAAGTATAAGTACAGCAGCCAATTCATTGCAGCAAGGTAAAGCATTAAAGTCGCCCACAGCAAAAGATCTCATTGTTAGTGTGCCTAAGCAATTTCAGGGAAAAACCATCAGTGCAGCGAAACTGAGTGGACAGGATAAAGTCATAGCACTGACATTTGATGACGGTCCTTGGCCTAAAAACACTGAGTATGTGCTCAATCTCCTTGATCAACACAAAATTAAGGCAACGTTCTTCTGGATAGGAGAAAACGTGAAAAATTATCCTCATATTGCCCAGAAAGTGATAGCAGCAGGTGACGTTGTTGGTAATCATACTTGGCATCACTGGTATTTTCGGATGGACTCTGCGGCATGTGCGTATGAAATCGACAGCACAGCCGCAGTTATTTATAAAACCACTGGTGTGAAAACGGATCTCTTCCGTCCTCCTGGAGGCTTTCTCAATAACGGACTAGCGGAGTATGCCAAAAAGCACAACTACCTTGTTACTATGTGGTCAGACGATGGTCCGGAATTCAATCGGCACGCTACATGGCAAACCATGGTCAACGACGTGCTGCATGGCGCAAAATCGGGCGCTATTGTGCTCATGCACGACGGCGGAGGTACCCACCACATGACAATGGAAGCTTTACCGTACATCATCGACGGCCTCACAAAGCGTGGCTACCGATTTGTCACAGTGCCAGAACTGCTAGAAATACAAGCAAAAGAACCAGCGATGACAACTACGACCAAACCTGCGCAAACCACCAATGCCGTTGGCTCATCAAAGGTAACTCCCCTAAATCATCAATAATTCCATAGTCACATCCGCCACTATAGGTAATGCCTTGCCGCCATTGCTTTCAATGCGTTGAGCCAGATAATTGAGGCGATCGCCACGCCTTGCTAGTATTTCCGGATACTTCAGTGCATTTTCACCCATGGATGTAGGGGAACAGGGGAACCCTAAGAATAAATTTCGCACCCATTGAAAATTTATCCGCCTATACCTAATTTTGTTAGTCAGCAAACTCAAGAAACTTAAGAGCGGGCTGCTTCTGGTTGCCTTGATGCCTGCACCGAATCAGCGACCTCGTGGGCAAATAGTCGCATCGACCGCCGGACATCTTCACTTTTAAGTCCAGGCATGTGTATCTTGATCCCCAGGCGATCCACCTGACTTTGAGCAACGTATTGGTTTAGTTGTTCTGCTACCGTTGCAGGGGAACCCACAATGTAATTTATTCGCCTCAGCAAATCCGGTAAATCTTTTGGATCTCCATAGGGAATGCGCCCTTGGCGCTGAGCCTCAAGATATGGCGGCAGCTTTTCCCTAATACTAAAAAATACTTGGGCAGCCTCGGCGACAGTCTGCTGTGCTTCGGCATCAGTCTCGCCAACGTACACCAGCCGAAATCCTCGCAATGCTCCCTTGCCACCCGCTTGTCTATATATATTGTTGTAGGTGTTTTGAGCCGTTGCTCCTTCTGCCTGTCCAATCAGCAGATTCAAACCGAGCCGAGCTGCCAGAACAATAGTGTCATAATCCCGAACGCCTAGCCACAGTAGATGTCGTAGCCCTTCACGAGGCAGGGGTGTAATTTGAGGACCTTGGCGTTCCGGTGAAAGGTAGTCAAGTACTTCCTCAAGTTGGTTGCGAAAGTATTGATGCTTTTCAGCCTGTGTCAGTCCAGTATGCTCCATATCGGCAGGACTACCGTGACCTAGACCAAACATCACCCGCCCGGAGGTCAGCAAATCGAGCAAAGACACAACTTCTGCAAAGCGCAGTGAGCTTTCCAAGGTAAGAATTTTGATTGCAGTTCCGAGTTTAATTCGCGTCGTTTCAGCCGCCAGTTTAGCAATAAACACTTCAGGAACTGGCAATCGACCATAGAAAGCCCCTCCCCTGACAAAATGATGTTCTCCAAAAGAGCAGGATTCAAAACCCAGAGTTTCAGCCAGTTGCACATCAGCAACTGTCTGGGCAAAAAATTTCCCGTCTTCAATCTCATGGGACGCCCACATCTGATGAAAAATTCCAATTTCCATATTATTAGCCTTTGCAAATACTTCGGCTTTGTATATTTTTTCAGATCAATTTAAGATATGCAATACAGTAAGGCCCTGCAATACTTTAGGCTGATAAACTATCTAGTCCCTCCTCCGTATGAACTGGTTTGACTAAGTTAAAAATGTTTCAAAAAGTATGGGAATGCGATGAGATTTTAGTATTTTATAGTCTGTAAAAGAAAACTTTTCCTAGACCACCCCAACAAGCAAGCCCTCTGATGAGTTAAGGCTGAAGCAATCACACAAATGTCTAGTCCATAATTGCACAGTTGTTCTAACTCGTCCGCCTCGACTCCGGATACGTAAATTAAAGTGCGATCTCTATTCTCGCCTCAGTTGCTAATTGATGAATTTACGTTGATTCTAAATATACCAATCACAATGCCACAAATAAAGTAAAAAAGCAAGCTATCCACTAAAGTTTATTTTTAGCTGATATCTACAATATTAGAATAAGCTATAAAAAAAGAAAATAATATTTATATAATTTGGGAAATACAATCTTTTTTCTGCTTTTATTGCTTTCTATAGTAATCCTATTTGATAGCCGAATAAGGGGGACAAGGAAGACAAGGAAGAGGTGTTTGTAACTCCTGCACGGATTGCTATACATTTTTGCAAATATTCTCTTTATAATAAAGAACTAATTAAAACGGCACAGATGCTGGTAATTGAAGAGGCTCTTGGTTGAACCATTTTTGGTAAATTTGTTTGTAAGTACCATTAGATAACAAAGTGGCTATGCCTTTGTTAATAGCAT
The DNA here is from genome assembly GCA_964657905.1 of uncultured Stigonema sp. Lineage (GTDB taxonomy): Bacteria > Cyanobacteriota > Cyanobacteriia > Cyanobacteriales > Nostocaceae > Stigonema. Next base: position 1,687 of record CAZZXJ010000068.1, on the reverse strand, counting down.
CTAGCTTGGGAGAGTCTTTAGATGTAGCAATGCCATAGTATTCTTCAGTAAGCAGCCCACCAACAACTTTGATTCCTTTAAGACTGCCGATTTTAATAGCATACAAAGTAGCGAAAGCATCGCTAAGTACAGCATCAACATTGCCATTAAGCAAGTCTTGGAAAAATTCTGGTCCAGAATTAAACTTATTAATTTTAGCATGCGGGATAGTTTTGGCAAAATCTGCTCCAGGTGTACCAATTTGTACAGCAATTTTTCTGCCTTGGAGACTGTTTAAATCTTTAATATCCTGGTTATCTTCTCTCACAGTAATTGCCAGTCCGGCTTTAAGATAAGGTCGCGAAAAGGAAATTGTCTTAAGGCGTTCAGCAGTAATTGTGATCCCACTAATTGCCGCATCGACTTTTTTAGCTTGCAAAGTAGAGATCATGCCATCAAAAGGAAGGCTTTCAAACTGAAGCACAAATCCAGCGACCTTGGCGATCGCATTCATCAAGTCAATATCAAAGCCTTCCAGAGTACCGTTAGCAGTTTTTACTTCAAAGGGGATAAAAGTGGGGTCACAAGCCACCTTGAGAGATTTACTAGCTGAGTTTGGGTTTGTGTTTATAGTAGGATGCCCATTGTTGCAAGCAATAATCAGTAACAAACAGCTTAAGCCCAGAATGATCTGACGCCATTTCAAGTAAATTAATTTCTCCATCGTCTTGGTTTTTTCTGCCACTGTAGTCGCTCTTGATGATTTTGGCATTTATTTTGAAGAAGAAGTCAGAAGTCGTGACGTCAGTCGTCAGAACACTCTTCGTGGGGTATTCAAACCCGCCACAAGAGTGTTGACCACCAAATTGGAAATTTGGCTCCGTGCTTCAACCCTTTTATTCATCCACCAGTCGTACAGAATTCATGCGCTCATTCTGACTCCTGAATTCTGTTGGATAAATTTGTAAATCAAATAGGATTGCTATAAATTGAATAATTTTCATTTTGTTAATCTTTTGACCATTTCTGCATAATACCAAACTTGTTTGGGAGACCAAAAAAGCAATCCACCTAAATTAAATGCAGCGGTAGTGAAGCTTAAAGCTTCAAAATCATTATCCATATATTCTGCTGCCTTTTCAAAAACTGTAAAAAAATCATTTGCTGTTTTTTTTGCAGAAATATAAGCTTCCCAACCTTCATTAATAGCTTCTGCAACTACTGAAGCACAGTTCCTTTTTACCAAATGGTAGGAAGGTTGGTTAGTTTGAAATTCTCTCCAAAATACTTTGATAGGCTCTTGTGTCAGGTTTAATAACTCAACTTTAGCATCTGCCTCTCTTTTAGACCCTGCTTTACCTAAAACAAAACAATCTTCCTCATAGCTATTACATGTCGTGTAAATAAAATAATCAGCTACTAATTTCTTAAGATTTTTATTTTTCCTATTACTTTGATTTTTAAGAGTCTCGTTAGAGGAACGATTAATCATGTCTTCATTTGGCCAAAAGCTTATATAAGTATCTAAGCCTACCTGCATAGAAACATGCCCTAAAAAATCCTTAGGAAGCCAAATGTATACAGTGATAATATCTCTGATTGCGTCACTCATAGGTAATTACTATAGGACTAGTATTTGATTTTTGAAATACACGTAGGGTGGGCACTGCCCACCTCATCTGGGCTTTGGTGGGCAGTGCCCAACGCC
>CAZZXJ010000067.1:0-16771 GCA_964657905.1 uncultured Stigonema sp. | reverse complement strand
TTAATACTAAAAGCAAAATTTTACCTTGCCTTGATCTTATATAAGTTAAATAATTATAAATTTTTGTAAATATCTACATGAAATTCTCGACATTGCGATAAACAGAAGAAATTGTGTCATGGGATGTCAGCTATTTTAGCTGTATAGCGAAATATGCTGGAAAACAATTCATTGACTATTTAGGCTATGTGTTATGTCGAAAACATCTGGGGAAACTTCTTTATTAGCTAACATCTCCGAGGGAGAGCGCCAAAAATTAAAGTCTTTGGCAGATTACTCAAATGTAGAGTCACTCTCCAAAATTTGGCCCTTGGTAGCAAAGCGATTTGGGGATATAATAGCATTGCATGACTCTCAAGCTAAACCAGAAATCGTTATTACTTATAACCAGCTAGCTCAGCAGATTCAGCAATTTGCAGCTGGTTTGCAGGCGTTGGGAGTAAAAGCAGGCGATCGCATCTCCCTCATTTCTGACAACTCTCCCCGTTGGATGATTGCAGACCAAGGCATAATGACTGCTGGGGCAGTTGATGCAGTGCGTAGCTCCCAGACGGAACGGGAAGAACTACTGTTTATTTTGGCAAATAGTGGCAGCACAGCGCTAGTAGTAGAAAATTTAAAAACACTAAAGAAACTACGGGAGGGTATTCAGGATCTGCCAATTCAACTGGTAATCTTGCTTTCGGATGAAGCACCACCAACAGATGAAATAAAGACTGTGAACTTTACCCAGTTGATGGAAACTGGGGCAAAGCATACTCTGGAACACGTCTTACAAACCCGTGATACTCTGGCAACCCTAATGTATACTTCTGGTACTGGGGGTAAACCTAAGGGCGTGTTGCTTTCTCATGGCAACTTGATGCATCAAGTGATGGCGCTAGGTGCAGTAGTACAACCCCACGTAGGAGACATTGCCCTCAGCATTCTCCCCAGTTGGCACGCCTACGAACGCAGTGGTGAGTATTTCTTACTTTCTCAAGGCTGCACCCAATCATACACTAACTTGCGGTCTCTCAAGCGGGATTTGAAAGAAATTAGACCCCATTATCTGATATGTGTACCGCGCTTATTGGAATCGATTTATGAAGGAAGTTTAAAGCAGTTCCGGGAACAACCAGCAAACAAGCAACGCCTGATTAACTACTTACTTGGAATGAGTGAGAAATACATTAAAGCGCGGCGAATTGTTCAGGGATTGAGTTTAGAAAATCTCAATCCCTCAATGGTTGAGCGATTAGCAGCTAGTATACAAGCATCTGCTTTGTTTCCTTTCCATGCTTTAGGAGAACGACTAGTTTATCGCAAGGTCAGGGAAGCGACGGGGGGAAGAATTAAGCAAATGATTAGCGGCGGTGGTGCGCTTCCGAAGCACATAGATGACTTTTTTGAGATTATTGGTGTGGAGATTTTGCAAGGCTATGGCTTGACGGAAACCAGTCCTGTCACCCATGCGAGGCGTCCTTGGCGCAATTTGCGTGGGTCTGCTGGGCAAGCAATACCGGGTACAGAAACTAAAATAGTAGATCCGGAAACTCGTAAAACCCTGTCACCAGGGGAGCGAGGTTTGGTTCTGCTGCGGGGACCGCAAATTATGCAAGGCTATGACCAAAATCCCGAAGCTACAGCGAAAGCAATTGATGCTGAAGGTTGGTTTGATAGCGGGGATTTGGGTTGGGTAACACCGCAAAACGACTTGGTATTGACAGGACGAGCAAAGGATACGATTGTATTAACCAATGGGGAAAATATCGAACCTCAGCCAATTGAAGATGCCTGTTTGCGATCGCCCTACATCGATCAGATTATGCTCGTTGGGCAAGACCAGCGCAGTCTCGGTGCTTTGATTGTCCCCAACTTGGAAGCCTTGCAAAAATGGCTCGAAACTCAAAATCTGCATCTACGTCTACCAAATGAAGCAAATATTGGACAAAGCCAGGACTCAACACTTAAGACTGAAGTAGACCTAGAGAGTAAAATAATCCAGGATTTATTTCGGCTGGAATTGAATCGGGAAGTGCAAAACCGTCCAGGCTATCGACCGGATGATCGCATTGGTCTAATCAAGCTGATTGTATCACCATTTTCAATTGAAAATGGCATGATGACACAAACCCTGAAAATTAGGCGACACATCGTGATGGAACGCTATCGCGATATTATTAACGGGATGTTTTCCTGATCATCTCAACTGCAAACTACCCTTGTGAACGTAAAATCTTTTATGGATGTCTCCAAACCTCAACTGCTCTTAAAACGTGTTGTTAACGTCAAAGCCATTGTCACTAGCCTTTGGAAAGAGGAAGTGCAGCAGCAACTACAAGCTCAGATCAATCAACTTGACCAGCAGTTGCAACAGCTGGACATCCAAGGACAGCGGGCGGTCGCAGAAATTCAAAAGCAGAGTCTGCAACCCCCCGGTCCCCAGACCCTGCAACAAATTGACAATATCCAAGTCCAAGTCAATCAAAAGAAAAGTGAACTGCTAGAGCAAAAAAATCAAAGTCTGCAAAATCTCCAACAAGTGCAGTTTCTAGAGTTGGATCAGCAAGTCAACCAATTCCAGATGGAAGGCTTTTTTCGGGTAGAACCGGGTGATAACCTGATTAGCAAAATGCAGGTCGAAATCCTCCTACGTGATGGGGTTGTGGAAGAAATTATCGGCGACATTTAAATTTGTCATTTGTCATTGGTAATTTGTCATTTGTCATGTCATTTGTAACTAATGACCAATGACCAATGACTATTGACATTTTTTATGGCTACTCTCAGGTGAGCATTGCACCTGAGAACCAGCCCAAACAATTTGCCACACGCGGGGTGAGCTAACTAGAAGACTCCGCCCAAAGGTTGTTAACTCAACTCGATATTTAATTGCACTAACAGAATCCTTCGCCCGCTTTGTTTGCGTAATCGTCACCATTGCCTGATTTGGTTGGGGATAAGCTACCTCTACCTTTCGGGGTACTCCGGTTAATTCTATATCTTCAAAGGCATTAAGGGCGAGGTCAGCAGGATCGCTACCTTGAAGAGCAGAGTTGATACTTTCTAAAGGTATGGATTTATAATTGAATCGCTCTGGGTTTTCCAGAATTTCATGAGCTTGAGTCGCCGCCGCAGTTAGCTGCGGTTGTGCATTGATCATGCCAGAAACATCTGTAGATGGCTGACGCTGGGAAATATAAACTCCAGTGGCAGTGGTGGCAAAGATACTAAAAATCACAATCAAAAACAACTTCAACTTTTTCGACTTTGCCGACATAAAATTTAATAGTAATTTCAAACAGTAATATCAATTTTGAATTGAAAATTCAGCTTGACTCTTGCTCGTCTTGCTTTTGAGTCAAGATTCTGATTTTGGGAGCCGTGATCAGAAATACAAATTTAATAGACCTAGTGGTCGTAAGATAGTTCCTCACGTCCGTTGGTCAAGATACAATTCGATCTGGCTCCTCCTGACTCCTGTCTCCTGACTCCTTCTTCGCTGTAAAAGTTTATAAATTATCGATTCGCCAAACCTCCCTATGAGCATTCACGAAGTATTTATGCCGGCGCTAAGTTCCACCATGACAGAGGGTAAAATCGTCTCCTGGGGAAAATCTCCAGGCGACAAAGTGGAAAAAGGCGAAACAGTGGTGGTTGTCGAGTCAGATAAGGCAGATATGGATGTGGAATCCTTCTATGAAGGATATATTGCCCACATCATAGTGCCAGCTGGTGAAACTGCCCCCGTTGGGGCGGCGATCGCCCTGCTAGCAGAAACCGAAGCTGAAATCGAAACTGCGCTTGCTCAGGTCAACGAAGAGAGCGCTCCTGCTCCTGCACCTGAAGCTACCGCCACCACCTCTCCAGGACAGATAGCAGATACAACCACGCTCACGCCTCCTGCCGCCGAGTCTCAAAATGGCTCTATCCACCGAGATGGAAGGATCGTAGCTTCACCCCGCGCCCGCAAGTTGGCAAAGGAAATGAAAGTAGATTTGAGTACCATCTCTGGCAGTGGTCCCTACGGTCGCATCGTCGCCGAGGATGTAGAAGCAACTCCCAAGGTTGGTAAGCAACCCGCCACCCCCGTCGCTACCCCAACGGCACTTACACCTACCAAGCCAGAAAGAACACCTACACCTACGCCAGTGGTAGCAGTTGTTCCTGGTCAAACAGTGCCTCTGACTACCCTGCAAAATGCCGTAGCGCGGAATATGGTCGCCAGCCTATCCGTGCCTGTCATCCATGTGGGTTACACAATTACCACTGATGACCTGGATAAGCTTTACAAGCAGATTAAGTCTAAAGGCGTGACGATGACAGCCCTTCTGGCGAAAGCCGTGGCTGTGACGTTGCAAAAACACCCACTGCTAAATGCCAGTTACTCAGATCAGGGAATTGTGTATCATTCCAGTATCAACGTTGCTGTAGCAGTAGCAATGGATGATGGCGGATTGATTACACCAGTGTTACAAAATGCAGACATGGTGGATATCTATTCTCTATCGCGTGATTGGAAGTCTTTAGTAGAGCGTGCTAGAGCCAAAAAACTGTTGCCAGAAGAATACAACACCGGTACTTTTACAGTATCCAACTTGGGAATGTTTGGCGTAGACAGATTTGATGCGATTTTGCCACCTGGACAAGGTGCAATTATAGCGATTGGTGCATCCCGTCCGCAAATGGTAGCAAGCGACGGCATGTTTGGTGTACGGCAACAAATGCAGGTCAATATTACCTGTGACCACCGTATTATTTATGGTGCCCATGCTGCGGCGTTCTTGCAAGATTTGGCGAAGTTAATTGAGACAAATCCTCAATCTTTGACACTATAGCCTAGAACACTGATTCAAGTATAGTAAAATTAAAGACTTGGGGTCTTCATGCTCCAAGTCTTTTTTAGCGAAAACGATTGAATAACCTTTCTTTCGCTGTAGGACCACAACTTAACTGCGAAAAGTTGACTTATTAGCACTATACACTATTTCACTCCTGTTTTTGGGAGTCATTTAAAATTGAGTCCTTGTATTTTCTTAGAAAATAAAGCTTGGAACTAAAGCAATGCATGATTGCCATAAAGTCTTGCATCAATTCCTGATGTGGACTAAGTTCAGTTTTGCCGAGTACGGTTATTTTGCAGCCATTCAGGTTGCAGAACCACTCAACAAAATCAAAGCCGAACCGACACAACCTATCTTTATGCCCGATCACTATTTGCGAAACCTCGCCCTCGGATACTCGCTGCATTAATGCCAGGAATTTTTTGCGCTTAAAGTTCATCCCCGATCCAATTTCTCGAATCACTTCAGAATCTGGCGCACGTCTAGATAACTCAATAATCTGGGTTTCTATTTCTTCTTTTTGCGATTGGGTTGATACCCTACAGTAAAGAACTGTCTTTTCTTGTGGTTTGGCTTGCACTCTGCATTCTAAAGAAGATGCTAAGTACCTTCTTTGTCCTCCTGGAGTACGTATGTACTCTATTTTCCCTTCATCCGCCCAATTGGCAAGGGTCTTGGGGTGGTAGCCATATAGTTTTTGTACTTGAATAGGTGAAAGATATTTCATGGGCTAAAACAACGGTTCACTCAATGATACTCCAAGATTCAGTTATCTAGTGTTACGTCTGCATCTGGGTCAATGCCCATTGCCCGTAACCGTTCTGCTAGTTGTGCGGCTTTTCGCTCTGCTGCAAAAGCCCTGTGTTTTTCCTGCTCAGCTTCTTCTTTGCCAACCAATAACAAGTTTCCATATTCGTCCCACCAACGCAACCAGAGTTGCTCTGGATTATTCAAGTAGCTTCCTTGCCATAGCCCCAGTTCCACTGCTAGAGGTGGAATAGGGTAGTGACCTCGCTCATTCGGTTGCATCTTTTGGTATGAAAAATCTACCAGGTGATAAACCTCCAGCTTGGCATTATTGATTTCATAAATGGCGTAGTAGGGAATCCGGATAATTTGCCGATATACCCAGAATTTACCTGGCTTCTCACCTTCTCGTCTCCGAGGAAATGATAAAGGGGTTACATCTCGTTCTTCTTCGCCATTGCCACTGGCAAGTTCTATGGCAATGAGTGGGGGGATGTATTCCCGCCACAAAACATAGAAGCGACGAATTTTGTCATCTAGCCTTGGTGGTACACCAGGTACATAGAACCAATCTGGTGCTTCGGCTCCTTTTTCAGGTGGGTCAGTTTCTCGCCAATAGATGCCACAGTCTTGACCAATGCAATACTGTCCATCTGGATGCAGATGCTGTAAAACCGCAGCAATTGAGTCAGTCAGAATAATGCTTTGAGGATGCTCTTGGAAATTTTTCACAAACGTACCATCAGACTCTGGCAGTTGAGTGTGATCAGGAAACTGAGGTGGTACATCAATATCAGCAAGTATCTCACTCATACTCTTAAAAGTATTGCAGCTATATATAGCGATCCTAAATCATTCGTTAGACCGGAGAAACCTCGTAGACAAGGGAAAGGCTTCCCGTAGGGTAGAGCTTCGGAAGCAATTCTCTTGGGGCTGCAGTTTTACCTTTTAGCTTGCTTTAAAGATAGAGCGGGCAGGATGCCCACCCCACAAGAAAAACAACTCTCTTGTGGGGTGGGCGTGTCGCCCGCCCTATTTTCAGTTTATGGAAGCCTGATGCCAATAAAAAATGTGGGCATTGCCCACCCTACAATTATCCCTTCACACAAACTACTTGCTTGAGCGTCGCCACAACTTCAACTAAATCCGCCTGATTGTTCATGACCTCATCTATCGACTTGTACGCACCTGGAATTTCATCCAAAACACCCGAATCTTTGCGACACTCTACGCCTTTTGTTTGCTCAATCAAATCATCAAGCGTATAGACGTTCTTTGCTTTATTTCGAGACATTAAACGTCCGGCACCGTGACTACAGCTGCAAAAACTTGCGTGATTCCCCTTACCCTTAACAATGAAAGACTTTGCCCCCATTGAACCAGGGATAATGCCGTAGTCTTCTTCTGTTGCGCGTACAGCACCTTTGCGAGTTACATATACATCCTCGCCAAAATGCACTTCCTTTTCAGCATAATTGTGATGGCAATTCACCTCTAATAAAGGCTTAGTCGCCTTACCACCCGCCAGATGTTTCTCGACGATCCGCTTAAAACGCGCCATCATCACCTCACGGTTGGAACGTGCATAGTTCTGCGCCCACTGCAAATCGTGCCAGTATGCCCGGAATTCTGGCGTACCAGCAACAAAATGAGCTAAATCAGGATCGGGCAACTTATTACCTGCCATTTTTGCCAATTCTTTAGCTGTGTTAATGTGGCACTGAGCAAGATTATTACCGATGTTGCGTGAACCGGAATGCAACATCAGCCAAAGTTGGTTCTCTGTATCGAGGCAAACCTCGATGAAGTGATTCAATTTGTTACTGATTGCTTGTTAAGCTTACTTAACCTCCACAGTCTCAGTTCAATACTGTTTCGAGTTCTGCTTAACACTCTCATCGAACACTCAACAGATAAAAGTTGCAATCGACCAAGACATTTCTGCTTGGTTCTATACCTTCCTCTTCGGTATAGTTCGGAGCACACCTTCATCCTAATTAATTTAGGATGCCCAAGTCCCTCTGCTCTCTACAGGGCGTTTTACCGCTTCCCTCGGTGTTAGCAATCTCAGCTTTCACCGATTTGGACGAGTTTTGATTACTGTATTACTACAGTAAGGGGCAATTCTTCACCCCCTCCCAGAGAACCCATTTGTTTCATCGCTTTACCTTGCAGGTCTTGCACCCCTCGATGCAAGTCTTTGAAATCGCCCCAGTTTTGCCAGTTGGTGACAGTTTTTTCAACGTCTTTGTTTTCGTTGAAACCTGTAGGAATTGCTGCTTCAAGATCCAAGCGGATTTTCTTCAGCTTGCCTTCTAGTTTGTCTCCTCTAAATGGCATTTTTATGGCGCACATACCGCAACCAATATCCACTCCGATCGCAGCGGGGATAATTGCTTCTTTTGTAGCAATTACTGAACCCACTAAGGCACCTTTTCCCAAGTGAACATCTGGCATCAATGCTACATGTTTAAACACAAATGGCAGTGATGCTACATTCTTTGCCATCTTGGTTTCTTCTGAACCTAGGGGGTGATTTGCCCAAGACAAGACGGGCGATGGTGTTGACAGTTTTAACTCTTCGTAGGGCATAATTCTTTATATTTTGGATTTTGGACTGGATGTGCAATTTTACGGTTTTACATACTTTTTTTACGCTATTAAATTACCTAAACTTTGTCGGGTGTGTTAGCGCTTTTATTGACGTACCAAGTTCAATCATGGTGCGTTACGGACTGCCGTCCTAACACACCCTACAAGATCGGTAATTTTCTAGTGGTACGTTGGTAGTGTTACAGAGAGGATAGTTATTATCGTATTACAATTGTAGTTTAATGTTTCATGAACGTCAACCTGATGATAGAGGAGTCAGGGCATATTTTGGAGAAATGTATTAAAATTTGTAAATAAAATAACACTAAACAAATCAATAAAGTCTAACAAAATCCTATGGCAGTTCGTCAAGATACAATCTGGGAACGTTTTTTATCCCCTGTGGTGCGTCTTCTGATTGATGAAAACTCTTTGCGGCGTTACGCTGAGAGTGTTGATTGGGAAAAAGAGAGCGATCGCTTCCGACGCGCTGATGTTGTAACACCTGCATATTACAATAGCCACAGCTTTCATGGAATTAAGGATGGATATCTCAACGCTGGTGCGGCGGTTAGCTACGATCCGATTACTCAATATGTTCTCCCACCTAACGAAACTGTAGTACGTCAGGCTTTAATTGCTGCTGTCAAGGTACAGCCGCGACGCATACTAGACTTAGGTTGTGGTACAGGTTCCACAACTCTGATGTTAAAGCAGGCTTTCCCGTCCGCAGAAGTTATTGGGTTGGACTTATCGCCTTATATGTTGGTAAGGGCAGAACACAAAGCTCTAAGTGCTGGTTTAGATATAAACTGGCGACATGGAAATGCTGAACACACAGGGTTTCCTGGTAATTCTTTTGACTTGGTGACAGCTTCTTTGTTATTTCACGAAACACCCACCACTGTATCCCAGGCTATTGTGCAGGAAAGCTTCCGGTTACTGGTGGCTGGTGGACAAGTGTTAATTCTTGATGGCAATCAAAAGACTCTGCGTCAATTAGAATGGCTAAATGATATTTTCGAGGAGCCGTACAACCGTGAATATGCTGCTGGTAGTGTTGATGCGAGTATGGGTGCTGCGGGATTTGCTGCGGTACAAACTCAGGATGTGTGGTGGATAAATCAGGTGACTAGCGCCTTGAAACCCATCTTAGCTGAAGATGCCATCGCCCCAAAAACTGTACGGCATTACGTCCCGACATCAACAGGTAGCACAATAGATGATGAATTACAGGGTTTTCCATCTCCAGCTTTTGACACAATGCCATGAGTTTAAAGGCAGTTATATTTGATTTTAATGGCGTGATCATTAATGATCAGCCAATCCACGAGCAACTAACTATTCAGATTTTCATTGAGGAGAATCTCACCCTCAAACCAGGAGAGTATGGTCAAGTTTGTCTGGGACGTAGCGATCGCACTTGTCTACAGGATTTGCTCAAATGTCGCGGTCGTGTCGTCAGTGAAACATATTTAACTGAGTTGCTTAACCGGAAAGCACTCTTGTATGCTTTGCAACTGGAGAAAATAGAAAAACTGCCTTTGTATCCTGGTTTAGATGATCTGATATTTCAGGTGCGATCGCGCCATCTAAAACTAGCAGTAGTTAGTGGTGCTATGCGCAAAGAAATAGAACTGGTACTTAATCACAGCAAACTGGCTGACTACTTTAAAGTTATCGTCGCAGGTGATGACATCACTACTAGTAAACCAGAACCTGATGGTTATCTACTGGCAGTAGAACGTCTGAACCAAGAATATCCCGAGCTGAATCTTCAACCACGAGAGTGTCTGGTCATTGAAGATACCCTAAGTGGTATACAAGCAGCGAAACGAGCAGGTATGCAGGTCGTTGGTGTGGCGAATACTTACCCATTCCATATACTCCAGCGCTGCTGCAACTGGACTGTGGATTATCTGACTCAATTAGAACTCGAACGGGTGCAGGAAGTTTTTTCGCTTAAAGAGTTGCAACCTACCTCAGAATAATGCTAAAATGGTTATTTGTTTACATTAAACGGGGAATTAGCTCAGTTGGTAGAGTGCTGCGATCGCACCGCAGAGGTCACCGGTTCGAGCCCGGTATTCTCCATAGCAATTAAATTTGCAGATAAAATTACGTTAATATTACAGGAAAAATTTCCATTTTTGTAAACAAATTATGGATACTGCCGACATAAAGATTTGTAGAGGCTGTGGTAAGTCATTCCCTGATACACAAGAGTTCTTTTTTGGAGAACCAAAAGGTCGTAATTGTTTGAAAAGCAGGTGTAAAACTTGTGTATATACCAATAAAAACCTCCGGAGGAAAGAGCAACCAGAGAAGGAAAGTGAACGCTGGAAGGCTTATTATCGTAAAAATAGAGAAAAACTAAAAGATAGATGGAGAAAATGGGAAAGCGCTAATCCAGAAAAAGCCAAAGCACTAGTATTGGAATACGAAAAAGGCAACCAAGGGAAAAAACGGGCAAAAGACGCTAGAGTAAGAACAGCCAAGAGAAACCGTTATCCCGCTTGGGCGAATGCTGAGGCTATAGAAGCTATTTACCAAAAAGCTTGTATCCTGACTGAAGAAACAGGAATCTTGTATGTGGTAGACCATATCATCCCGTTAAAGAATGAATATGTATGCGGTTTGCACATAGAATCAAATTTACGGGTAGTCAGCGAATTAGAGAACTTAAAAAAATTTAATCACTTTGTTCCCTACTCAGAAGATTCAGAAGGCAACAGAATCTACCACCGATAATTTAGTGGTAAAACAACTGCGACAATTCAAGACAAATCCACTTTTAAAGAATTTTTGTTCAGGTTTGTTCATCAGTTAAAATTGGAAAGAGATAATTAACAGGATTGAGTATGCAGCAACAAAACTGTGAAGCCGTGTTTGAAAATGGCGTTTTACGCCCTATCGGAAATCTCCAACTTGCTGAGAGTAAATCCGTCAAACTTATTGTAGAATCTCATTCTACCCCCCAAAACAAAACGCTTTCCAAAAAAAGGACTTATTGCTCAATTAACAGATAATCCAATCAAAATTGAAGATTTTCAGCCTTTGACAAGAGTTGAAGCCAATGAACGTTGGTGACAATAATTATTTAATGGACAGTTTCAGCGATTTATGACGTAGACGATGGGCTGCTTCTATATTGAACATTAATAACTATATTCATTCGCTTTTCAAATTTAAGGAAACTTGTGAAAGCAGCTCTTGGATAGATAGCACTGGTAAACTCACACCAGAGAAATCTGAGATATCGCGAGTTACGATCGCATCTAGTCGATTTAGCGTTGCACAGGCAAACTGAACACCATCTTCAAAATCCTTTAAATTAGTGATTAAAGCTTGTTGAATCGTTAGACGATCAACACAACAAAGCTCCAAACCTGTTAAGATCCGCGAAACTGACAAGAGTGCTGTATCTCGACCTTGAGCCTTTCTGACAATGTAGAAAACATTTGTCACTGTTGTTGCGGCAATATATCCCTGAATTCGACTTATTTCAACCATTTCAAATAACGCTGTAGCATCTTCTACAAATGGCTCTCGTTCTAGCAGTAAATCTAGAACAATATTAGTCTCTATTAGAACTTTTATTACTGATATTTCTGGATCAAATAGTCTGTATAGTCTTCCTGAACTTCTGCATCTGTTGGAGTTGAAGCAGCCTGTTTAGCAATTCCTCGTAATCCTGTTAACGTTCCCTTCGGAATTGTTGATAGTTCCTCTGACCCGACTTTGAGAGTTGCTTTGTGTCTGATCAACTCCACAAAATCAAGCACCTCATTAGCCTGCTCTTCTGGCATTGCCTTTACAAGCTCATAAATCTTTTGTGCTGTATTCATAGAACATCATTCCCTCAGCCTGTTGTTTTTTTGCAATGTATAGTTGCCATTTCCCTTGCAGTCTAATGATTGGTGCGCTACGAATGAAACTCCCCTGTAAACCAATTCAGTTAATCCGTAACCCAAAAAGGTGTTAGTTCAGACTCTATATATCCAACTTTCAGGTACTAATGCCCTACCATCTGTCCAAGGTTCTTCTACTAAAGCATTTTGAAATCTTTCATTATTGCCAAGGTTCGCATGTTCCATAATGATGATTTGAAAATAGGGAGATAACTCTTCGCATACATCAAAAATAAAATTAAACATCCTTTCAACTGCTGCCATATCAGCACGAGAACTAATGATTTCGTCTGATGGTGTTCCTTGTAAATTGAGATACACTTCTTCTGATGGGAAGTAAATTTGGGTAGGTTGATCCAAAATTAAAAAGTGCGGTACTGGACGATTGCGTTCAACAAAATGTTTGTGTAAAGCCAGAAGTGTAATTAAGTGACAACCAAGCCAGTTTTCTCCTCCTCCCATTCTTCCCATAGGGATTGGTCGCTCAGGTCTGTCTGCAATTACAGTTAATTTATCTAAATCGAATCGGTAGGGAGAGTCACTATGTTCAAGTCGTAGCCGTCTAGCCCATTCAGTCATCTGCTGTCCAATTCGATTTAAGATGGAAGCTAAAATTGCTTTTATCTCACCAATATCTAGTTGTTGCTCGTAACTGGCAATCAGTTTCTTCAATTGCTCAACTTCTGATCGTATTTGAGAATTTTCATCTGTAAATTCTAAAGTTTCAAGATATAGACTAATACGACCTACTGTGCGAGCTATATGAGCGTTAGTATCACGAATTTTTTGCGCTGCTTCTTGCTCATCTATCGCAGCTTTAATAGCCATTTCTTTTTCTTGAACCTGTCCTCTTATTTCTTCACGTTGTTCTTTAAGTTGTTGAAGATACTCAATTAGTCTTGGCTGGCTAACTTCCACCTTTCTGACATTATTTTGTAAATTAATCAAAGATTCTCTCATTGCAGACAGACTGGGAATATATTCTGGCAAACTAGAGTTACAGAGGGGACACTGATTGGCAGAACTATTCTCAGTTTGGAACAAATTTATAGATTTTAGTCTCAATAATTGTTGATTAGCTTCCTTAGAAAACCCTGTTTCTTTTTTTAAAAAAGTTTCTGTAGAAATAATTTTTTCATGTATTTGTTTAAATTCTTGGCGAATCTCCGCAATTTCAGCCTGTAATTCTGGAAACTTATCATTTCCAATAAGTATAATTTCATTTGCTTCCCACTCTAAAGTAGACCGTAGTGCCTCAAAAATATCAGTCGTATCTTCAGCAATAAAATTAGAATCAATTAAACCTACTTGTTGAGCCTCAATCAGAAGATTTCGACCTATAACAAATCTTTGCTTTGTAATTGATTCTGCTTCTTTAAGGCTACTTTGAGCTTGTGCTAATTTTTGACGAGTTTGACGCAGTTCTTTTTGTAATTTGAGTCTATCTTCTTGAATTGCTCCTAAAAAATACGGAATTGTATCTTTTATTACTTGTGGGATAAATGGCTCTTGCTGACGATGAAATAAAATATCCTGATTTGCAACAGTACCCTGTTTTTGAAAAAGGTAAAAAACTGCTTGTCTTATAGTTGCTTCAAATTGTTGTCTTGATGCTCCTTCTTCAACAATAGTTTGGTTAGGAGAAATTCCAATTAAGTCTGACAAAAAACTTTTGATTGCCTCGTCATTAGAGTTCGCTTCTAATTGAGAGAATTCAGGGATGATAATATCAGTACCAGAATTGTAATAGACTTGATTTTGTGAAGCACTATTTTCTGATGGCTTGGGTTTTGCGATGAATACCTGATGTTCATTAATTTGAAAAAGAACTGCATACCAAGCAACTTTGTCTTGTATGACACCATCAGGAACCCGAAAGTCTGTCCGACCAAGGCAATAGTCCACAATTTCAAGGAGAGCAGATTTACCCCTACTCGACTTGCCAGTAATTATATTAACTTGTCCTAATTTAAAATCTATGGTTCGTTTATCCCCGGCAGAATTGTAGAGAGTTATGGACTTTATTTGCATACTGAGTAGCTTTACGGACAAATGCCCCACATAGTATAAATTGTTGATACTTCTCCTGCTTGAGCAAGCCAACGACCAACAAATTCAGCTTTCTGGCAGCAGATAGCTGGTTCCGTATCGCTAAACCATGATACAGCCGAAATAGCCTTTAATTTACCTTTCACCCAAGTAAATTTTCCATCATCACAGACGTTAATGATACCAGTTTGCATTCCAAAAGCTAAAGCTTCTTTTGTGTAAGGAACCAAATAACTTGCGCGATCGCCAAATCCCACACGAGCTTCAGGTTGTCTTTGCAACCAAATATGTAACTTCGTTACTATTTTTTTAGGTAAAGTGTTTCTCGTTGAGCTATGAAGAACAAGTGGTAGCACGAGAAAAAGAAGAGGATATGGCATACCCTGCTTCTTTTCTTTCTGATAACCCTTGACGGCATTTTGAAGTAGAATCGAACAAAAAGCCGGATTTAGAAGGTTTGCATATTCAACAGGACGCTCCTCCCAAGACTGCACAAACTTCTCTCCTACGTCGTAGCTAATAACTGAGTTAGTCTCTCTAAAAATTTTGGATGCCAGTGTACGCGGGGTAGTTTTTGGTCTGCGAGTATGTGGTAGCTTCCACGCATTACGTATGGTTCTGTAACTTGAGAACGAATACGAATGTCAGCCTCTTGCTCCATCCATTTAAATACTTTTTTACCAAATTTCTGATACTCAAGCTCATTATCATCACTGTCTGACATCTCATCTTGGAGCGCAAGCATATAACGCTCCCATTCATCTATTAATCTTTTCTCGTATTGTTCAATTTCGCCACCAAACAGGAGTTCTTCACGCGCCCAACGAGAACGCTGCTCAAATGCTTTGTAGTAATCCAATATGGCTTTTTCAATTCGCTTGTTATGAACAGCAATTTCCTTTAACTGAGCAACAAAACGTCTATTGTCTTGTGAAATATCAGGTTGAGCCGTAATTTCTAAATCAAAAAAGTCAATTGGCAAGGCATCAGGTTTAAATTGATCGTTAATCTCGCATATTTTATCGCGTACTTCAAAACCAGATATGAAATTAACAGAATCGTCACGAAGATGCTTGACAACTTCCGCAAACCACCAGCCTTCTAGCCGTTCATAAACACTATCTCGATGTTCTCTTCTGACTGCAATCAACTTTTCTTTAATTTTTGGTGTTATGTCAATAATATCTGGAGAACCATCAAGAATTTGAATAGAGTCAATTAGCAGTTGTTGTTGTGTATTATCTAAAGCTTTAAATGCTTCAAAAGATTTAGTTAGAGCTTTGTTATCTGATTTATTGGCAACCTCAAGAAGCTTTTGGAAAGCAAGTTTAGGGTTCCTAGCTTTAACAGGACGCAACAAAAATGCAGCAGAATTTGCAGGAGCCTCAGCAGTGGTTACTAAAGTTAGCAAGGTATCAGGTAAAGAAATTTTGTTTTCTTGCAGTTGGGTACTCCAGACACGAATTGTTTTCCAAAGGTCAGTGCTACTGTCTGTTAAAGAAGCTTGAGTGGTATGATGCTTCAACTGCAACAATTCTGTAGGATTATTTTCGTCCTTAAAAAATGTAATATCATCTAAACTCTCAACGGCAAGCTCTAATTCTTCTTTATTAGTTAAAATTAAATACAGGGCATAGCGTGCTTGGAACATATACCCAAGCGCTTGTGAACCTGCTGAAAACCCTGTGCTCATATCCTCCACTCACCTCGACTTAGTTAATTTACTAGCCAAAGCCTATTTGTTTATTTATATACAACTTTTTTTATACATTAAAATCAAAATCTAACCTATGTTAGTTGACATCACTCAAAGCACTGAGACACATAAATAAAGTGAGTATATTAGCTTGATGTATCCCTAACAGTGGCTCATAAGAGCTTAAAGATCATAGTCGCATATTTCAAAAAACTATGCTACCAACCTTCAAGATTCAATAATGTACTATTATTTTCTGCTCAAGTTGAACTCATCCAAATACACTTAGGACTTATTTAATCTTCAGTATATAGAATATTTGTACTATAAGATATAGCCTGCATCAAAATTTGATTAGCAGACGTAAATCGGGTTTTTGAGCCAAATGATAGCTAATGGCTAGCTTTGAAACGTCTGGGTAAGCGATAAAAAATTAAATGGAAATATTGTCTAGTAAGCCTTCTGCCGCTTTGCCATACGAATAAAAGGCGCATGACATTTTTTGCATTCTCCCTGTTCCCACAAAGCAGGGATAGCACAACGCTTTTTGCAAAAGGGACACTCGGATAACGGCTTCCGAAATTCTAAATTGGCATCGGCTAACGTTGTCTCCGACATGAGCCTTTGCTGCATCTGCGATCGCCTCCTTACCTTAACTATTAACTCTCCCCCTTGTACTGGGAGAACGTCTAAAATTATTGCACAGGAAGAGTTACAGCCTCAAACCCTTTGACGACAAATTATTTACGAAAAAATGACCAGCCTACTACAGCTGGTCTATAAAAGTTTCTCTTTACGTTGTCTTCTCAATAAAGTTAAACCCAAGATGCGCGTTCCCAAAACGCACCGGGCAATTTATCTTTACACTTTATAGTATTGTAACAGGCTACACAGATTATTCGGGGAGATTTATAAAAAAAAAGATAATAAATCAGAGAATTAGCCTCTAT
>CAZZXJ010000066.1:5918-16796 GCA_964657905.1 uncultured Stigonema sp. | reverse complement strand
GGGGCATAGGGCATAGGGGTACAGAACACTCGCGTTATGTCAATTGCTGATTTTTCGCGCTCCTTTGGGGCATTGCTCCTTGGATCGCGTGGGAGAGCGGAAGAAGTAAAGGAAAATTCCATGCCCCATACCCCATGGCCCATGCCCCATTCCCCATTCCCTACTCCCCTTCTCTTGTCGCTTCTTGTGGCAAATTCCCTAAAAAGGCTTGCAGCCTCATCCGCTCAATATAAGGCCAGCCCCCAACAGACTCTATATCCTTAAGCATTGAGTAGAGTCCCTGACGGTTATCAGGCAAACTCTTTTGAAAAGCTCCATCCCGGATCTCTCGGTGTAACTGCTCCAACTGTCGCAATAGAGCCAAAAGAGCCATAGTATCCCCTTGACAACTTTGAGATGCATCATGTACTACAGATGCGATCGCTTGCAGTTCATAAGACAACTTCTCTGACTCAAAAATTCTGCTGTTGCTCATGGCTCTTCATACCTGTAAATGAAGTCAACTTAAATTTACCGAAGATTTTTTGCTTTCATCTATTTGCCGGTAAACCTACCCTTGAAAAGTGTAATCGATTTACAATATGTCACAGATTTTATTTCCATATGTAAAATTGTGCTAAATTTCGTTTGGCTGCTGCTCACCGCTGGGACGTTAAGGTGCCATGTGCCTTAACGAAAAAACTGCTTTTGCCGTTCTTGGTAAAGAATAAAGTGTTTTGATTTTGAGTTTAAAAAAATCGTATGATCTGGCTGCTGATCGGATAATTTGTTTTGTCTTTATGAGTATTAATACTTATAAACGCCAAACAAGGTAATGTTGGAAGAAATTCCAACCCAAACATGACGCCGCCTACAGTGGAACTGCTGGTTTTTTGCCCCCTTTGACGACACATTCCAAATGGATGTAATGTGCTAAGAAGACTAGGTTTTAAAGCCTGGGCTTCAAAAAAGGGATACGTTGCAGTACTTTTAGCCACAAAGAAGTTTGAGCGGTGGCTTCCACCGTAGACGCTCGTAGGGCTGCTTGTCACGAGACATCAAAGCTTTGGTACAGTTTTACAACTTAGATATTAATTTTTGAAATTGAGGTTGACCATGAGGTATCGCGCTTTAATTGTTACATTCTTGGCTTTGTGCTTGGGGTTTTTGACTGCTTGTAGTGAGGGTTCAACAACTGCTAGTACAAGTGCTCTCACATACGATCAGATTCGAGGCACTGGCTTGGCTAACAAATGCCCTCTACTGGCAGAAACAAGCCGTGGTTCCATCCCCATTGATGCTAATCAGTCTTACACAATAAAAGAACTTTGCTTAGAACCAACCAATTTCTTTGTGAAAGAAGAACCCACAAATAAACGGCAATCGCCAGAATTTGTCGCAGGCAAGTTGTTGACTCGCCGCACCTACTCTCTTGACCAGATCCAAGGTGCAGTCAAGGTGAATGCAGATGGTAGCCTCACCTTGAAGGAAAAAGATGGTTTTGATTTCCAAGCCATTACTGTGCAACTCCCTGGTGGTGAGCGAGTGCCTTTCCTATTCACCGTCAAAAGTTTGGTTGCTCAATCACAACCTGGCTTGACCAGCATTAACACCTCAACTGACTTTGAAGGCACGTTCAAAGTCCCCTCCTATCGCGGTGCTGCCTTCCTAGATCCCAAAGGTCGTGGTGTGACCGCAGGCTATGATAATGCGGTAGCTCTCCCTGCCCAAGCAGATGATAAAGAACTCACCCGCAGTAACATCAAGAGTACTGATGTTTTAAGTGGCAAGATTTCTCTGCAAGTCGCGAAAATAGATAACTCTACTGGTGAAGTTGCCGGCACTTTTGAAAGTGAACAGCCCTCCGATACCGATTTAGGCGCTGACGAACCTAAAGAAGTTAAGATTCGTGGTCTGTTTTACGGTCGGATTGAACCGGATCGTGGCTAAATTCTTTTAACATTCCTCGCAGTTCGTCCCTAGGTGATGCGATTGCACCACCTGGGGATGAAATTTTGCAGATGGGTTACAACGACTGCCTGCTACGTCTCTACGTAGCAGGACGGCAATATTCCATTCACGTACAAACCGTTACAAGTACCAGAAGGGCGTTTAGCCCTTTTTTATTTGCTGTTGTGAATTGTAAAGATGGCATAAATCACATCTTACATAACAAGTATTTCTGGCTATAAAGCCTTGCTCTCATTCCCCAAAATATTTTTTATTCTCGGTTTATATCTAGAAATTAACTTTATCCTAAATTTCTTGAATTCCGTACAATTTCGGTTTTGATTTTAGTAAAAAATTTCCTATTTTGATGTCATGTAGTTTTTAAAAGCTACTGTTCAAACCAAAGCTCACAAAAAAACAAAATATCCTGAATCGCTTATTTATAGGCTACATTGTCCATTTACTTGTGGCTGGTATTTCCATCAAAAAAATTGTTATTTGCCATAAGTACTTCTCGGTCATATAGGGCGATGTGTTTTTTCAGTAATCGCCTGTAATAGTGCGGCGCTACCCTATGGTTACGCCGCAACGACCGGGTATCTATGCACAATCACAGCTTGGTTTATAGGCGAGTATTTGACCAAGAAGTAGTCAGGAGTCAGTCGCCATAATTCAGAAAGAATTGTGTACGACTGGTGGATGAAAAAGTCGTATAAGCCTCTCCTTTAATGGCAGGAACACAAGCAGAAATTCTGTCCAATATTCAGACCGCAGCCCTATAGGGCTGCAGTTCTCCTGACTCCTGTCTTCTGACTCCTGTCTCCTGTCTCCTTTCACCAATAACCGGGGTGCTATGCCAACTACAGTCGTCAACGACCTGAAGCATGAAATTTGGCAGTTGTTGCGAAAATATCAGCAATCTCACTCAGCAGATGTTCGCAATCAACTCGTAAAACTTAATTTTGGACTTGTTAGAAAAGAAGCTCACTACTGGATAAATCAATGCCCTGAAACCTACGATGACTTGCTCCAGGTGGGCTGTTTGGGTTTAATAGGAGCTATTGAAAAATTTGAAATTTCCAAGGGTCATGCTTTCAGTTCCTTTGCCATTCCCTACATTCGCGGTGAAATTCAACACTACCTTAGAGATAAAGGGGTGACAGTACGAATTCCTCGGCGCTGGTTAGCGCTGCAACAGCAAGCAATAGGGGTTTCACGTTCTTTGCGGGAAAAATACAATCGCCAACCAACTGACTCTGAATTAGCAGCAGCATTGGAAATTTCCTCAAACGAGTGGCAAGAAATTAAATTAGCATGGGTTAATCGTGCCCCCTTGAGCTTGGATGTGCCAGTGCAGGATGGGGAAGAAGGCTCTACATTACTGGGAGAACTGGTTCCGGATCACAACTACCGCAGCTTTCAACTGGCGCAAGAAGACCAAATTCGCCTACAACAAGCACTAGTACAGCTAGAAAAACGCACCCGTGAAGTTTTGGAATGTGTGTTTTTGCATGAGTTGACGCAAAAACAAGTAGCAGAACGTTTGGGTATCAGTGTAGTTACGGTTTCTCGTAGAGTTAAGAAAGGGCTAGACTTGATGAAAGACTTAATGAGTGTGGCAGAGAGTTAACAGCAAAAGTAGTCGGTAGTTTGACACTCCCTCGCCTTCTAGGCAAGGGATTCTTGGTTCAGCCACTCGACCTAAAGAGCGTTGATCTTGACCACACCCGTCTCCACCAGACCTAACATCTGACACGATATTACCCGTATTAGGTCGCAGTTTTGCTGAGCTACGGTGGTGTTTAAAGAAACTCTTGAAAGCCAGAAAATTAGGTTATAACGGTATCAGATTTCACCTTTGATGGAAATTTCAAAAGGTAGACTTCGACAAGCAAATTTTTCTATGGCTTTTGAGAACGGCTAATGGGCAGAAATTTAAAAATTGCAGTTGCAGCCATTCTAGCTTTAGCAATTGCTGGATGTTCCTCGGAAGAAGTACAACAACCTAGTAATCCGACACCTGCTAACACGCCAGCAGTAACGAAAAAAGCGGCAAATCAACCCTTTAATAATCCAGTGGTGCCTGCCAACAAGGCTCCATTAGTTGCTTCGACTTCTAGCTTGATTCAACCGACTAATGCTGTAGAACGGGTAGGTATTGTGTCCAAAGGTCGGACTGACCCGTTTGCACAAATTGTCGAGCAGAATCCCGTCGGAGTACCGAACGCTATTGTAGTGGCTAAACCTGTTCCTGTGTTACCACCTCTGCCTACTTCGACAGTGGCGGGAAAACCTCAAATACCGAACGCGGTCAGATCTACCCCAAGCAGAATTAGTCAAGCGGCGATGCCTAGGGTAAGCAACCCTAAGAGTATCTACGTTTCTGCACGGATACAGAAAAAAGCCAATCCTACCCCCAAATTAACTCCTCCTGTTCTACCTAAGGTATTGCCTCAAGTTATCCCCAACCAATCACTAGTATCTGTATTACCACCACCACCACAACCTGAGTTAGCAAAAGCGGTTCTGGTTTCAGGTGTAATTCTAGTTGGGAAAGAACCCCAGGCAATTATCAAGGTACCAACTGAGCCTGTTAGTCGTTATGTGCAGGCAGGACAGCGATTGGCAAGCGGACTGCTGGTTAAACGTATTGAAATCAATGAAGGTTCTGAACCGACCGTGATTCTGGAACAATATGGTATTGAAGTTGCCAAAATGGTAGGGGAAGCGCCTGTCAATGCCAAACCGCCATCTACAGCTTCTACCCAAAATCCTGTTTCGGTGATATCACCGCCTCAAAACCCTATTTCTACGGGAGCTACATAATAATGGAGACAAGAGAAATAATTGAATTTGCTCGTTTACCTTTAGCCGTCTATCGGGAGATAGCAGCTCACTTGCGTCAAGTGGAAGGGATAGAAGTGGGTTTAATTCCCCAGTCTTCCCAACAGTTTGATTACAATCAAAGCCAAATCGGTGGTTTGTGGATTGATTACACACCAATTTCAGGATCACAAAGTCGGCAAGAAGTCAAGCAAATTTTGGCTTACTATCAAAACCGCTATAGTGCTTGACGATTATATGTCTATCTTGGGCAGATTGAATACTCTGCCCAAGTTAACTATTTATTGATTACTTCTTTTAACCAAACATATACATGACAATCCTATTTGAGTTGTAAATTTGCCAGCCATCAGAAACCGGGTTTCTCCGTTCAGGAATCATTTAGGATTGCTATATATTGTGTAATAGCATTATAATATATGGTCATACTTTTAATCTGTTAGAGATTTTTACTCCAGAAGCATATGCTTTACCCGGCTTCTTCAATCTCCTGATTTATTGTTAGAGTTAAAGGGAAAGCAATAAGACCGATAGGGTGCTGACTCCCAAGGGTTTGAGATCTGGTTTTACCAGCCCGTTCTATTTGTAAATGAGAAAGAGGATAAATTAGACGCTGACAATAATGCCAATAATGCTTTTAACAGCGTCTATAGCTTCACTGAAAGTAGGGCATTCGTCTTCTAGAGCGTAAGACATTCCTGTAACAAATTGCTTGTATTCATTACGATACAAAGAATCATCTTCTAGTGTTAGCAGCATTTTTTGCAACAATTCTACTTCCGAGTTGGCTAATGATTTAATTTTTCCTCTGTCGTTCTCTATATCTTTTCGGATCACACCAACAACTAAATCTGAAAAGTTTGAATAGTTATAAATTACGTCTCTTAATGCTGTTAAATCATATAAATGGCGAATAAGAGATGGATCGTCTTTTTCACTATCTCTGTTTCTAGATAACACTCGCCAAGTTAAAGCACTTAATTTCTCTGCTGCTGTTTCTATGGGTGAAACACAAGCCATTAAAAGAACCTCTGGTGGTTGATCCATTGCTTGAGCGATAAAAGACTGTAAAGGTCTTCGTTCAACAGGCAAGGTAGGCAAAATAAAATTAACATCTAACTTTATATAAGGACGAAGTGCCGCAGGTATCTCAAAATTTTCTTTATAGCGAATATTACAAGTGAATTTGCGATTTTCATTTTCCGGTTTTGGTTCGCCGGACAATGACCATTCTGAACTACTTCCACGGATTACTTCAACAATTTTGTTTCGGTAAGTACTACATTGTTTTCGTGTAGGATTTGCTTCAGGCAAAATTACTTTGAAATCAAGGTCTTCCGAAAAACGTTTAATAAGTTTAAACCCTTTTGATAAGCTAGTTCCTCCCGAAAAAACTAACTGCACACCAAAATCATTGACAGCGATCAAGGATGCAATTATCCGCATAGCGTACCAATCCTTCTCAACAAACGAAGGATCAACACCAAGATCACTGGCAATAATTTCTAGAAGATTTGGTTCAAGAAACGTATTCAAAGGTTACATATTTACCGTCGTAACCAATTTTACGTGAAACACGTCCTTTAACGCCAACAACTCGTCCGGTTGGAACTTGCGTTGTACGTCCTTGATTATAAGCTTGATCATAGCTTGATGCTACAACCTCTATCTGTAATTTCTCTAGAGCTTCAGTTGCTAGTTCACGTAACCCTCTACGGGTCACTATACGCTTTGACAAAGGAGAAAATGCAGCTTTAGCGTAAAGCCCATAACCAATTTTAACGATTTTACCTTTTTTTACTAATTCCTTAAGACTACGCCCAATTTGAGTGTAGCTAGCAATGTCTACAAAATCCTTACGCATAAAGACATCATGATCGCTACTATCAATTCGACGAGTGATTATGTCTTCTACTGTGTTAGGGGTTTTCATCTTTTTAGTCTCAGAAGGCGAGGATTAAGTGAAGTAGTAAAGACTTACTGAGAGGTTTAATGGCTTTTATTGGCTCACAACATAATGATAAAGCAGGTTTGTTGAATTATGTAACTTAATTCAACAATAATATATTTTCTCTCTAGTAGTTTAAAAGTCCAAAGCAGAGATAGCGTTTTGCTTCTGCTTTTCGGTGACACCCAGATATCGCTCTAAAGCTGCCAAAGTGCGATGTCCCGATATCTCCTGTATGTGACGCAACGGTATCCCGGCATCGCTCTGACCCATATCCTCAGCGTTTGCATTTTCTACTTTACCGTGCAAGAAAACTGGAAACACTTGACCCCTGAGATTGATCGCCTCAGTCCAGAGATGGTAAAAAAACATACCGAGGCGGCGAGCAAATTTATTTTGGCGGCTGTGAAGAAAACTGGAACCTTTGCTGAAACAACAGAGTGAAAACACATCCTTTTGGGGAAAAATTACCGCTTCGTTAAACCCATTCCCCAAAAATCTCCTACCCCTCAAGAGTGTTACCGCATGAGCCAGCAGACGACATAATCTACATGACCGAGTTTTGGTTGATAATTGTTACTATTTCTTCTAGATTTTGATTATCCAGTAACGTCTTTCATTCCTGATTTCTAGTAATCAAACCCCCAAAGTGCTTTAATATTTTTAACACCTCATACAGATTATTTCGGTAGGGCGAGCGCGTAGCAAACAAATCCGAAACTCCGTACTGCTTACCCAAAGTTTTGATAAACAAATAGCTGCTACCGTTTGCCACCATGCCATAGAGCGGTTGCTCTGGTTTTTGATGATCTGCCATGTACCCTAGCGTCTGGGGAACTGCCAACTCTAAATCAAACGTCGTCTTTTTGGACTCAATCAAAACAATCCAGAGCCTATCAAGTAATACCAAGGCATCAATCCGTCCACGCAAAATTTCATCATTGTCACCAAGTGCCTCAATCTCCACCGGAAATTCTGCCCTAAATTTGTAGGGAGCTTGATAAAAACCAGCAAGCTCCAGTAACGGAGAAAGCACGACCATTTTAATTGTTTCCTCCAGAAGAATGCCATCAGAAATTTGATAAAGGTAATTTCGTCGCACCTGATCAAGCCGTGCTTGCTCTAACTCACTTAATAATGGTAATTCATCCATCCATTCTGTGAAAAACTGCCTATCCTCAGCTAGTGTTAGACCGAGCTTCACCTCGACTTGTCTAAAAGTGGTGATATCTTCTGAAATTGCTAGAATCTTAGTCATCGCAAGTTATGTGAATAATTTTGCCATGAGCATAGCGCAGTTGCAGCTTCAAATCCTTAAACTAGAAGCAAAAATGAACATTTATCAAAAATTAGCAGTAGCCACTGCTAGTGCAGCAATTAGCAAAGACTGCGATCGCACCATTACCAACTTGCGCCTGATGTTAGCGCCTAAGCATGGTAATTATATATAGCAATCCTATTACAAGAGTGAAAAATATCAGTGGTGGCTGTTGACTGTTAACAGTCAAGGGTCAACAGGCTGTATCCGAGATTTCACAGATCCTGCACAGACTGCTATATGTAAAGTTATGTATTGGGTAAGGGTAAGAAAACCTACTCTTTACCCTTACCCAATTTAATAGTTATGTTTATTTGCGCCCACCTACTTATGCAATTACAACTAGCTGAGGTAAACTGGCAAACAAGGTAATGCAAATATTACCAGAGTGGCTTTAGGTTTGGGCAGCACTCACAATGGAACACTGGGAATTTCTGATACAGAAACAGGGCGACCACTCTTGGCGTCCCTTGGAATCACCAAATGTGGAAATTACGGAAGGTAGGTATAGAGTTGTCGCTTGCTCTAACCGCGCCAATTTAGATGTGGACGTGCGGGTAACTCACGCCTCAACTCTGGAAGTTCCACCAAAGCGGCGAATTCAGAAGCGATCGCGTCGCACTAACTTAGAAGGCTTAATAGTAGTAATTCCCTTTACCTACCTCAAGCCGGGAATTTGGGAATTGCGATGCTCAGGTGATTTGATGTCGGATATTCTCGGTACATCCTGGCAATACAGCGTCTATCTGCAAGTCTTGCCCGTTTTAGCTTCACAGGAGGTGGTGCGGTGGAGAGGTGGGGAAGATCAGGGAGATGGGGGAGACAAATTATCCTCCTCATCCTCCACCGATCGCGAGAGTCAAAAAGAACAAGATGAAGCAATTATTGATCAGCCTGTTCGACCAGTGTGGCTCAAAGCCGAGACAGTAGAACAGATTTTAAAAAACCTGATTGAATTAGCTTTACCACCTTCTGAACCACTGCTAGAAGATGAAACAATGGTTGAAGATTCTCCAGCAGCTATCCCAGATCTACCACTACTGCTGACCTTAGAAGAGGAAACCTACGTTGCTTGTTGGGGAAAAACTCTGACTATTAATGGACATGTGGCGCCAAAAGAAACGATAAATCAAGTTCTGGATGAGACATCAAACTTTAAAAGAGTCTGTGCTGGAGAACTACGAATAGAACTGCGTTCTCCTCTAGGGTCGGAAACATTGACCCAGATGAGACAACCCTTACCAGCAAAGTTACTGCCATTCACTATTAAATGCTCGATTGAGATTCCTAGTGATTGCGAATCCAAGCTAATTTTGGCAGATATCAGTTTGTATGGCGCACTTGCAGGTACTCTTGAAGCAAGACTGTTAGCCCACAAGTCCTTCACAATTACAGCAGATGTGACACAATTGCTGCCAATCAGCGCCGCAGCAAATAACAGTGAACCAGACACGCTAGATGACCCACTAGAATCACCTGTGTCACCATCATCTGTACCACTAAATTTGGAATTTTTCAATCTCGTAAAAACCCAAAAAAAAATCCAGATGCGTCACTTGCGTCCATCCTCGAAAAAATCCTTGCCACCGCAAATTTACCCAAAGGCGCTTCGTAAATCAGCAGCTTCTCTTTTACCTCAACTACCGAAGCTTTCTGGGCAACAAACTAAGATGATTAGCGTTGCTATTGTTTCACAATCCCCTACACAGTTGCTTCGTTTAAAGAACGATAATACTATAGCCCCCAAGAGTCGAGTTGCGAGTAGAGGCACTACTTTTCCATACTTGAGACGGCTAAAAGCCTTGCCAGGTGATAGGGAAGAAGTAAAAAGGAATCCACCAGATGTATTGGATCTGGAGACGTTTGAGAACACCCAGGAGAGTCAAGCAACGGAAGATATTCATGAAGATGCACATGAATTCGTGGCAAACGATGCACAATCCCAGGAAAACTCGTTTGCAGAAGTAGTCGTTCCGCCTAGTTCTGAATTAACAACGCTGGATAGCCCCTACATATCTCCTCTAATTAGGAAGTGGATGCACAGCCAAGGACACTCCTTGCCTGAACCCATCAATGTGCAATACCAAGACGACGAGAACTATCTTATCCCCAGCGACGAAACGATGTCCTCCGAATTAGATCAACCACTGGCAACGGATGTTGCCCCAGATGTCATAACGGATGTAACAGATGTCATAACAAAATTAACGGATTTAACAGATGAGTTATGGTTAGGTCTTACAGATCAACCATCCGTTACATCCGCGCTCAATACCATTGCTACATCCATTACCACATCCCCTGGGAATCCCTTCTTTTCCAGTCATACTAAGACCCCATCGGCAATTTTGGCGCAAGAGATTGTAGTAGATGATACATACGCTGAAGCGGAAGCTAATGCTTTCAATAACCACCCCTCTAAACAGCAGGAACAACCAGTGTCACATGTATCGGCAATGACAGAACCCCTGGCAATTCCACAACTGCATCTACCAGAAGGCGAATTGATCTCTGGAAACTCGATCAGGGTGTTCGTACAGCTAACAGACCTACGCCCTCAAGTTGCTGTAAAGTTATGGGTCGAAGATTGCCAAACTCGGTGGTTGCTGGATGGTCCTCGGTTGTTGACAAATTTGCAACCCAACTCCTTGGGAGGTTTGGAAGTTATGACTCACATCAGCGTTCCTTTTGGCTGTTTGGAAATTCGCTTGGAGGCGATCGCAGTAGATATGGCGACCCAACAGGAAAGCCACAAAGTCACTATCCAGCGGACTGTGATTCCTCCGGATTTACCAAATTTGCCACTAGATGAACTCCTGCTAAGTATATAGAAGGAGTC
>CAZZXJ010000066.1:0-5908 GCA_964657905.1 uncultured Stigonema sp. | reverse complement strand
CATACAACGGGATGGGGTTTTAATAATTTATCTTTCACTCTTGTGACTCCTGACTCTTGACTACCTCTTCGTAAACAGTCCTCCCCTCCAAAGGAAGGTGCTGTGTTAAAAATCTTTAGTATTTAAAAAATGAGGCGGAATTTGCAGTAAGCTCATGTTGAATTGTGCTGTATTTTAGGAATCTTTACTATGGCAACTACATTTTTGCCTTCTATCTTGGCTTATACTACATTTTTGCCTTCCATCTTAGTACCTCTGACTGGTTTAGTTGTTCCAGCTGTGACATTCGCGTTTATGTTGTTATACATTGAACGCGATGATATCGGCTAAATTAGTCATTGGTGATTGGTCATTGGTTCTTTTTAACAACCAAGAACCAAGAACCAACAACTAACAACTAACAAAAATAATTAAAACCGCCCTTCTCTATGAGAAGGGCGGTTTTTTAATGTTGATTTTTAAACAAGTGCTAGAACATTCAGACGAATAATTGTCTTCGGCTTAAGCTAGCGTTATATGGAAGAGCCGAGTCCGGCATAAGCTCCATAAAAGAAAATGCCTACAACAGTAATCACGCCTAACCCTGCGATCGTGGCGACGATCCACAGAGGAATTCTTCCACCTCCAGACACAGTTTTTTATCCTCCCTTAATCAAAATAGATAACGATTTATAGCAGTTGTTCCAGTTAGTTAAAGAAGTAACTGGAAAACAAAATCCCCAGAACGAAAACGAGTAGTAGTCCTAGGAAAAGTGAAGTCCGGTTGAGTTCAACCGGCTGATTATTGGGATTGGGGCTTCTGTCCATGATTTTCTCCTAGCGTTGAATGAATTGCATTGAGGCGATCGCGCCCAAGAAGAATACGGTTGGTACAGCTAGAGAGTGAACTGCAAGCCATCTCACTGTAAAAATCGGATAAGAAACTGGTTGATTGATGTTATTGCCGCTAGTCATGATTTAAAACTACTTTTCGTTAACAAATTGATCAACTTGTTGTTTGGCTTCAAACCGGTTATCTAGAATTGGCAATTCCTGCCTTGTTTGTGTGTAATACTCGTTGGGGCGAGGTGTGCCAAACACATCATATGCCAAACCAGTGCTGACAAATAACCAACCCGCAATAAATAACGCTGGAATGGTGATGCTGTGAATTACCCAGTAACGAACACTGGTAATAATGTCCGAAAATGGACGTTCTCCAGTAGTACCCGACATTGAGATCCCTCCCTTAAGAATGATTGCTATTGAGTTTATTATCCTACAAACTTAAGAAAGAGTTACAAGTTGCAACTTCTTTCTCATAAGTAGGCATTAATACTTGACAAAGAAGTCAGGAGCCAGAAGCCAGAAGCCAGAATGAATTATGTGCGACTGGCGATTGACTTTTTGTCATAGGCTTTGCCCTTCATGGGTGTACTGAAGGAATTATTGTCAATGTTAAAATCTCATACCCTCGTAGGTGGGATTCTCCTGACTCCTGTAGAGACGCGATATATCGCGTCTCTACAACTCCTGACTCCTGACTCCTTTCATCTGAGGTTACATTATGCTGCCTCTGGCTGAGAAGCATCTGCAACCGGAGGTTGATATTTGAGCAAAACACCATGATCGCCGAGGATAAATCCCTTTTCTGGAGATAAGAAAACAATCTTGTAAAGATTAGCGGGAACGCCTTCAACATCACGGTCTTTTTCCCAGGTTTTGCCACCATCAACACTGCGTAACAAATTAGAGCTACCACCACTTACCCAAATTTCATCGGGTGTGCGGTAAGCCAAATCAAGGAGACCCCAGCTTGTAGCACGTTCTGGATATAGAGCTTCTTGCCACTCGTCAGGCTTAGCTGGATCGGTAAACTGTATCTGACCTCCCCGTGCGAGCATCCACATCTGCCCATTTTCAGTAAATCCGATATTTTCTACTCGCCGGGAACTATTCCGGTTATGCGGTGTCCAAGCATTTTGGCCTGGTTGCCAAGTCGAGTAGAAGTTGCCCTTAGCGGAAACAGCAACATATTTGCCATCAGCAGAACGATCTATGTTGCGAACCACACCGACGGCTTCTTCTACCCGCGCTTTCCAGTTTTGACCACCGTCTGTTGTCTTATATATTGCTCCCACATTGGTAGCCATCTCAGCTGTATTCTGTCCTAGTGCGACGATGCTCACCGGATTACCGGGTAGCTTTTCACTCATAGGAATACGTAACCAAGAATGACCTTCATCGGTGCTATGCAACAGCAGAGAAGGTTCTCCAACTATCCACCCTTCTTTACCGGCAAAACTTACTGAGTTAAAGCGATACTTGGGGTCATCCAGTTGTAATTTTATTGGTTGCCAAGTTTCTCCACCGTCTTTAGTTTCCAAAAGAGCGGCACTGGTACCTACTAAATAGCCATGCTCAGGGTGATCACTAAAGGCAATGTCCAACAGGTTCACATCTGTTGGCACCTTAATGACTTCCCAAGGGTTGAGCTTTGTCGAGGGGACTTTACTACAACCCACGCACATGAGTACAGCCACAAACAAAGCAAATATTCGTTGCCAAATTCTCACACTTGAAGGCATCTGTGTTTGTTAGTTTTTTGTGAATTTGTGTATGGGTTTTCTAAAAGGTTTACCTTAAGGGCAATGCCTACTCTACGGACTGAGAAAGATAGCGCGTCCTATTGTAAGCCGTAGAGACTCATAAAAAACAAGAAGGCAACAACCATGGCACCAAAAATTAGGAGATTCTTCTGTGCAGGCGTCATTTTGTTGACACCTAAACCATAATTCAGATTTTCTTGGAAGCCGGAAGCCTTGCCAACAGGTCCAATGTTCGTGAAAGCTTTTGCTTTGGCACTGCAAACTGGGCAGGTCCAAGTTAGCGGCAGTTCCACGAAGGGTGTTCCTGGGGGAATGTCCTGCTTATCGTCCCCTTTATCGGGTTCATAAGTATAACCGCAGACACGGCACTCGTAGCGGTCTAATGCAGTCGTTTCTACAGCTTGTTCGCTCATAGCGCTTAGAGTCGGTGAGGGGCGAATCTTAAATGTACGTTAAAAATTATGACATACCTGTTAGTTGTTTCTATGGCAAGCAAAAACGAATCAAATCATCTCTAGTTCTATTTTCAAGGACTCAAAAAAAGCAAAGGGATATAATGTAAAAGAAGTTAACAAAGTTATTTCCACCAAAAGCGGTAGATATTCATTGTGTTTGTCCTCAGCGGTTACGAGTACCTTCTAGGCTTCTTCATCATCTGCAGCCTAGTGCCTGCCCTAGCTCTCTCAGCGTCCAAGCTCGTGCGACCAAGTGGTCGCAACCCAGAACGGCGCACCACCTATGAATCTGGCATGGAACCCATCGGTGGTGCCTGGATACAGTTCAACATCCGCTACTACATGTTTGCCCTGATCTTCGTCGTCTTTGATGTAGAGACGGTGTTCTTGTATCCTTGGGCGGTTGCCTTCCACCGTCTTGGGCTCTTGGCGTTTATTGAGGCGCTAATTTTTATTGGAATTCTTGTAGTTGCCCTAGTCTACGCATGGCGTAAAGGAGCTTTGGAATGGTCTTAGATACTAACTTAGAGGAGCACAAACGCATCCTCAACCCCATTCAGCGTCCTACAGTCACCCAAGAGTTGTCAGAAAACGTCATCCTCACCACAGTTGATGACCTCTACAACTGGGCGCGGCTTTCCAGCTTGTGGCCCTTGCTGTTTGGCACCGCTTGCTGCTTCATTGAATTTGCAGCTTTGATTGGTTCCCGATTTGACTTTGACCGCTTTGGTTTGATTCCCCGTTCTAGCCCCCGCCAAGCTGACTTAATTATTACGGCAGGGACGATCACCATGAAGATGGCACCCCAACTCGTGCGTCTTTATGAACAAATGCCAGAACCGAAGTACGTGATCGCTATGGGCGCTTGCACGATTACAGGTGGTATGTTCAGCGTGGATTCTCCCACGGCGGTGCGTGGAGTAGATAAACTGATTCCAGTGGACGTGTACTTGCCTGGTTGTCCGCCGCGTCCAGAGGCGATCATCGATGCGATCATCAAACTGCGGAAGAAGATAGCCAATGATTCGATCCAAGAGCGGGGTCTGATTAAGCAAACCCACCGCTACTACAGCACGACTCACAGCATGAAGCCAGCAGAGCAAATTCTCACCGGTAAGTATATGCAGTCAGAAACTCGCGTCGCACCGCCAAAGGAATTGGCACAGGCGATCGGTATGCCAGTACCACCAGCTTTGCTGACACAGGCACAAAAGGAGGAAACCCCCCGTGGCTGAAGAATCAAAACCAGTACCAGTAGCTGAACAGTCTGTGGTCAAAGCGGGTAAAGTTTCCCAGTGGCTGACAGAAAATGACTTTGCCCATGAGTCTTTAGAAGCTGACCATAACGGTGTAGAGATCATTAAGGTGGAGCCAGATTTCTTGCTGCCCCTTGCTACAGCACTGTATGCTTACGGGTTTAATTCTCTCCAGTGTCAATGTGGTATTGACTTGGGAGCAGGACAGCAGTTGGTCAGTGTGTATCACTTGATTAAAATCAGTGATAATGCTGATCGCCCAGACGAAGTACGCTTGAAGGTTTTCTTACCACGGGAAAACCCCAGAGTGCCTTCTGTTTACTGGATATGGAAGACAGCAGACTGGCAAGAGCGTGAGTCTTACGACATGTTGGGCATTGTCTACGAAGGACACCCGAATTTGAAGCGGCTGTTGATGCCTGAGGATTGGGTAGGTTGGCCCTTGCGTAAGGATTATATCTCGCCTGATTTCTACGAGTTGCAGGACGCTTATTAGAGAAGAACCTCACCCCTAGCCCCTCTCCGCAGTGCGGAGAGGGGTTATTTTTTTGGAAGTTTCGCGCCAAGGTAAGGTGCTTGCATAGGCGATCGCTTTAACTCGTTCACCGGTTCCACTTGGGAATTTCGATTAGTTATGGAGGAATTCGTTAAAAAATTTCTCGGCAATGCACCAGACGGACGAGTATCGCTTGGATTACGATGGAAAGGAAATCTATTGCTGATCAACTGAGCTTCTGGCAGCGGTATTGTTATGGGGAAAGAATCATGTTAGACGAAGCGACCCTCGAACAGCGTTTGGCGACTCTTGAGCATACTGTTGCTGACCTCCAACGTCAGATTGTCGGTACTTCTACCTCCAGCAATTGGCTTGAGAAAGTGACTGGTTCAATTTCTGATCAACAAGCCTTTCTTGAAGCTCTGGAGTATGGCAAATCTTTGCGATCCGCCGACAGACCCACGGATGAAGCTAGTGAGCAATCGTGAAGTATCTTCTCGATACCGATCACATTAGCTTCCTACAGCAGCGATCACTCTTAGAGTATCCAATCTTGGCTGCTCGGATAGCTCAGCACTCACCTGAGGATTTTGCCTTTTCTGTGGTTAGCCTCCATGAACAAGCACTCGGCGCTCATACCTTCATTAATCGTGCTCAAACAACGACCGACACAATTCGTGGATACACTCTGCTGCTGGAGATCCTTCAAGGCTTCTCGGTAGCTCAGGTCTTACCGTTTGATGCAGGAGCAGCAGCACTCTTTGACGGGCTGAGATTGCAGCGAGTTCGTATCGCCACAATGGACTTGCGAATTGCGTCAATTGCCCTTTCGAGAGGCTTGGTGCTGTTGACTCGCAACATTGGTGACTTTAGTAGAGTGCCTGGTTTGGTGACAGAGGATTGGACAAGCTACTTCAATCCCTAGTAGGGATTTATACCAATATACCCCCGCGACCATAGATAGAATATCACATGAGCGCTCTTGAGCGAGGTGGAGAACGCGATTCGTCAGAAAACCGCTATAACACTACTAGGATATTTGTAGTGAAGATTAGCACATTGGTATCAATAAAAAGTTTACTAAACCCTGTCATCACCATAGATATCTTCTCT
>CAZZXJ010000065.1:3182-16825 GCA_964657905.1 uncultured Stigonema sp. | reverse complement strand
TAACCGGACAAGACGGCTCTTATCTCGCCGAACTCCTTTTAGAAAAAGGCTACCAAGTATTCGGCTTAGTCCGTCGATCCAGCACAAGTAACCTAGAGCGCGTCAATCACCTGTTCAACCAGATCCAAATCGTATCCGGCGACCTCCTAGATCAATCTTCCCTGATGGATGTAATCAGCGAAGCCCAACCTGATGAAATTTATAACCTCGCCTCCCAAAGCTACGTCCCCCTCTCGTGGACACAACCAGCCCTCACCGCCGAATACACAGCCCTCGGTGTTTCCCGCCTCCTTGAATCTATCCGGCGCTGTAAACATGACGCAAAATTTTACCAAGCTTCCAGTAGCGAAGTCTTCGGTCAACCCGACGAATCACCCCAAACTGAACGCACCGCCTTTCGTCCCCGCAACCCCTACGGTGTCGCCAAAGCTTACGCCCATTGGATGACAGGCAACTATCGCCAACAATACAACCTCTACAACTGCTGCGGTATCACCTACACTCACGAATCACCCCGACGCGGTACAGAGTTCGTGTTTCGCAAAATCACACATACTGCGGCGATGATTAAAATAGGCTTAGCCCAGGAATTAAAACTCGGTAACCTAGATGCACGACGTGACTGGTGCTACGCTAAAGATGCGGTGTACGCTATGTGGTTGATGTTGCAGCAAGACAAGCCAGATGATTATATCATTGCCAGTGGCGAAACTCACTCAGTAGGGGAGTTAGTCGAGTGCGCCTTTAATTGTGTGGGTTTGAATTGGCAAGATTATGTGTCTGTTGACCCTGCATTCTACCGTCCTGATGAACCTGTGCAGTTAGTCGGTTGCGTTGATAAAATTAAGACCAAACTGGGTTGGCAACCTCAATACTCGTTTGAGAAGTTGGTTGAGTTAATGGTTGATTATGATCTCAAACAACTGAAAGACAATAAGAGATAAATACACGGTTTGTTCTTTTTGTCAATGAGTAAGTCCTAAGTTTGCCTAAATTGTCTAGGCTGGTGTCCCTGACGTTAGGTAGGCGATCGCCCTCCCAACTCAAATTACTTGCCACTACGAAAAATACAGTGTAGTAAAAACTAGATAACTACCTCTCGATTCGCCCATAACGCTGACTAAGGGACTTCCAGAAAATAAAAAATCCCAACCATAGACCGATCAATCCCATCATTCGTAAGGGCGGGGTAACCCCGCCCCTACAATTTGGGACAATTTATTTCTTGGTGTTCCCCAAAATCTCTCTGAATAGGATTAAATCCTTACGCATAAGTTGCTCAAGCGTACAAGCTTTTTCTGTAAATCCCCTATTGAGGTGCTGTCACTTGTCACCCTGGAACTGGAAGTAGCCGACTTCCCAAGGACAATGTACATGGCTGTGGACAGTCCTTTGAGCCTGCGGATGCAGTACCTTGAGAGCAGTGCAGTTAACTTAACACTTATCCTTAAAGAATCTGAAAATTGCATTTTGAGACATAAAAAGAGACACAATATAGGGGTGTCTCAAAATGTAAACGATTTGAGACAAATTAGTGTGAGAAACTGGTATGGTAAGGGCTAAAGAGGAAATTAATTATAAAATTTATCTTGATGTTTGTTGTCTCAATCGCCCTTTTGATGATTGGACTCAAGAGAGAATTCGTTTAGAAGGGGAGGCGATTCTTAGCATCATGGAGCGGATTAGCGCTAAAAAATGGCAACTTGTCACTAGCGAAGCTGTAACGGTGGAGTTAGAAAAAATGCGTAATCTTGAAAAACTAGAGAACATATTAAAGTTATTAGAATTTGCTACCATAACTATCAATATCGATTCAGAGGTTGATTTCCGCTCGCAACAATTAGAAAATCTTGGTTTTGATCTTTATGATTCGTTTCATATTGTTTGTGCAGAAGTTGCACAGGTAGATGTTTTACTCTCCACTGATGACCGGTTACTTAAAAATGCATTGCGCCATCAAGGTGTGTTAAAAATAGCTGTAGACAATCCTGTTACTTGGTTAATGAATATTTTTCAATCTTAATTATGAGGTCAAGCACATTATGACACCAGTAGAATTGAGAAAAAAAGGTTATGATATTTTAGTTAAAAATTTGGGACAAGTCGATGCTATTCGCTTTTTACAACTAACTGGATGGGGTAGTGGTGACTATAGTCAAGAAAGGAAAGAAACTCTAGATAAAGTAACAAGAGGAGAGTTTTTGTCAGACCTCCAGCGTATGAGAAATAGAAAAAATAATCATTGAGTTACTTAACGCAGTTGATGACTTAGTTGTCGAACTGAAGCGTTCTAACCCGCCGGATTAATAGATAAGACAACACCAGTATTATCAGTCTTCCACCGCCCTTAATTAGTAGCGATGTCTAACGACGAGCCTTTCCCTTGTCTACGCCTAATTGGAGAGTTATGTTTCCATCTTGCGCTCCTTATCTGTTAATCCATATTTTGCATAAATTGTCAATGCCTAAGTCCTAATTTATTCTTTGGAAGTCCCTTAACTCAGATCTTGCACCTCAGTAAAGCTGAAACCCTCACTTTTTCGTTAACAAACCCGGTTTCTCTCACCTTGTTGAGAGTGGTGCAAGATATCAGTTAAGGCGTTGATCCCCCCAACCCACGCCAGTCGTCGTGAGAGCAGGCGTGATCCCCCGGCAGCGCTGGCTCCCCTTAAAAAGGGGGGCTAGTTCTGATCAAGAGGGACTGAATACTACTAACAGCAACTGTGTTGGCATTTGTTAGGTTTCGCTTTCGCTCAACCCAACCTACAATTATTCTTAACTCAACGGTATTGGAGCTAAGAAAGTTAAATTTGATTAAGTAGGCAATCAAGGAGAATAACTATGCATTTAAAACCTGACATCACTGCGAGTGTTGTGCCTGGTGTTAACATTTCAGGTTATGTGAACAGTGAATTTGGACTGGGTGAAGGAGTCAGAGGAACTATTAGAGCACTCTCAGCAGTAGGTATTCCTTTTGTTATTAATAATTGCACTTTTAATACAATGCATAGGAAGTTAGACTCTACTTACACAGAGTTTTCTGACGATAATCCTTATCCAGTAAATATCGTTCAGGTGAATGTGGATATGATCAATACTTTTATCAGTTCCGCCCGCCCTGAATATTTTAAAAATAAGTACAACATCGGCTTTTGGGCATGGGAACTTCCAGATTTTCCCCCAGAATGGCTGTCCGCTTTTAATCTTTTTAATGAAATATGGACTTATAGCAGTTACTGTGTGGAAGCGATCGCACCAGTATCACCTCTACCAGTAATTAAGGTAAT
Source organism: uncultured Stigonema sp. (assembly GCA_964657905.1). Taxonomy (GTDB): domain Bacteria; phylum Cyanobacteriota; class Cyanobacteriia; order Cyanobacteriales; family Nostocaceae; genus Stigonema. Next base: position 13,538 of record CAZZXJ010000065.1, on the reverse strand, counting down.
GCCTAGTATCTCGCTTCCACAACCCTCGGCTAACAAACAAACACTAAAACTCCCGGAAAATAAGTTTATTTTCCTCTTTATCTTTGATTTTTGCAGCGTATTTGAACGTAAAAATCCTGCCGCAGTTATTAAAGCATTTAACCAAGGTTTTGGTCAAGACAACGAAAATGTATTACTAGTGATTAAATTTTCTAATGCCAAATACTTTCCTGATAAACTCAAACAACTAAAAGTTTTAGTAGAAGGATTTACAAATATCAAATTAATCGATGGATATTTACTAAAAGATGAACTGAATGCACTAATTTACAATTGTGATTGCTACATATCTTTGCATCGTTCTGAAGGTTTTGGGTTGACAATTGCCGAGGCAATGTTTTATGGAAAACCAGTCATAGCAACAGCCTACTCTTCTAACACTGAATTTATGAATATTGGTAATAGCTTTCCTGTCAAGTACTCCTTAGTTCCCCTAACAGAAGATTATGGACCTTACAAAAAAGGGAATTTCTGGGCAGAAGCAGATATTGACCATGCTGCATACTTAATGCAATATGTATTTAATAATTATGACGAAGCAAAGCAGGTAGGTGCAAAAGCTGCCGAACAGATTAAGTTATTGTTAAACCCAAAAGTGATTGGGCAGAAAATTAAAAATCGATTAAAATGCATAACGCAAATAACCAATCGGTATTCAGATATTTCTCAATGTCATGCAGAGTTACAACAAAGAAATGCAGAAATTCAAAGATTACAAACTTTAGTGACAACAATAGAAAATAGTAAATTTTGGCAGATGAGAAACCAGTGGTTAAAAATTAAAGAAATGCGACATTTCAAAAAGTGATAAGTAGATCTGCGAGAATAATACAAAAGAGGTAAATTTTGGTAAAGTAGAGGAAAAAGGCTTGTAGTTGCGCTTCAGCGCGCGCTGAAGCGCAACTACGAACCAATGATGATTTATTTGTGCCGACCCAATACTGCAAGGGCTGAGATAATTACAATTATGCGAAATCCTGTAGAGACGCGATTAATCGCGTCTCCTATTTAATTTATGAAAATTAAAAGTGCAAGAAACCAGGTTTTTCTGCTCTCACCAATCATTTAGTATTGCTATAATTAACAACATTGACTGGCAACTTTTATTTATTTATTGAAAAATATATAGATATGAAATTTACCCAAAATAACAAAATTCAAAAGCTTAAACGTTTCTGGCAAGAACGAGGAGTACGAAGAGTCTTCCGCTTTTTGTTTCAGCGTAGCACTTCCCAAATTAGGAATAGAATCGCATATAAACAATGGATAGAAAAAAATCGCTTAACAAAGCAAGATATTGCATCTGCTGCTCAGCAAATTGACAAATGGGATCTGCGCCCTAAATTCTCTGTGATTATGCCTGTTTACAATGTAGAGGCAAAATTGCTAGAGAAAGCCATTGAATCAGTTCTTAATCAAATCTATCCTGAGTGGGAACTTTGTATCGCTGACGATACATCTCCCAAACCGCATATTCGCTCGATTCTGAATCACTATAGTAAACTGGACTCACGTATAAAAGTTGTATTCCGTACAGAAAATGGGAATATTTCAGCCGCTAGCAACTCTGCTTTAGAATTGGCGACAGGAGACTATATCGCCCTTCTGGATCATGATGATGAATTAGCGATAGATGCTTTATTTGAAAACGCCAAGCTGATTAACCAGCACCCAGAGGCAGAGTTTATTTATAGCGACGAAGACAAAATAGATACTAAAGGAAACAGATTTGCTTCCTGTTTCAAACCAGACTGGTCGCCAGAGTATTTCTATTCCTGTATGTACACCTGTCATCTAGGTATCTATCGTACTAGCATTATTCGTGAAATTGGCGGTTTCAAGAGCGAGTATAACGGCTCGCAAGATTATGATTTAGTATTACGAGTTGTAGAAAAAACAAAGAACATCTACCATATTCCCAAAATTCTCTATCACTGGCGCACCATACCCTCATCCACCGCTTCAGGCTCACAAGCAAAGCCTTGGGCGTATACTGCTGGTAGAAAAGCTCTCCAAGCAATGCTGGAACGCAGTTCATATCCAGGACGTGTAGAAGAAACACCAAACGCTGGTATTTATAGAGTTCGACGGGATATTGTTGACGAACCCTTAATTAGCATCATCATTCCCAGTGCAGGCAAAAAGATTGACACCCCTAAAGGTTCCCTGTGTCTAGTGGAAAATTGCATCAGCAGTGTAGAGCAGCTAAGTACATATCCTAACTATGAGATTATTGTGGTTGATGGATATGATATTCCAGAATCAACCTTACAAAAGATTGCTGCTCCTAAAGTACAAATAGTCCGGTGTGCCGAACCATTTAACTTCTCCATGCGAATCAACATAGGCGCAACCACAGCCAAAGGACAATTCCTGCTGTTATTGAATGATGATACACAGGTGATTACCCCAGACTGGTTGGAGTCAATGCTAGAACTTGCACAACAGACAGAAATTGGCGCAGTCGGCGCAAAACTTTTGTTACCTGATAGGAAAATACAGCACGTAGGGGTGATCCTCCTCGAAGGAGATCCATGTCATGCCTTCTACGGTTTTGATAGCGAACACCCTGGTTATTATTGTTCAAACATTGTCATTAGAAACTACTTAGCCGTGACTGCTGCTTGCTTGATGATCCGACAAGAGGTGTTTCAGCAGTTAGGAGGGCTAGATGAGGAGTTTCGTCTGAACTACAACGACGTAGATTTATGCTTAAAAGCCCATCAAGCCGGATATCGCAATGTAGTTACACCCTATGCTCAACTCATTCACTACGAATCAGCTAGTCGCCACAAAGGTATAACACCAGGGGAATGGTCTCAATTAAATAATAAGTGGAATAGCTATTTCAAAACTCTGGCAGCTGATCCTTATTATAACCCTAATCTATCTTACAAAGCTCCTAATTTTGACCTGTTCTAAGCCAATACGGTTCAGTTAAGGGTAGCGTGAGGCGCAGAAACCCAGTTTCTCAAACCAATACCTTTAAATATTAAATTAATTGTAATTACATTAGGAACATTTTATAATTAACTGAAAGATTTTGGCGAAATGGCAACCCTAAGTCATGTCAGGGCATTTATTATCTACTAATCTACAAAGCCTCACAATACGGTTCGTAGAGCGCCACACAGGCTAAAGTCTGGGGCTGCACAAACTAAGCCTACTTACGTAGGAGTAAAGCCTCTTGAACATGCGATCGCATGGTCTGTCCGTGTAGCCGCACCTTTGTGTATTGACAGTTGTTAACCGGCGTTGCTGAATCACAATATGAAAACCTGCGTCGGCACAAGAGTTGTCCTTACAGCTTGTTTCCTGTCGTAGGGAACTTCGGAGTTTTGCCTGTGTAGCTGCGGTTTTAACCGCCCATTTGAGGTTAAGTTGACTTCTGTGGGAGTTTTAAGAATTGACAGCAAAAGCATGAGAGAAGAAATAGCAATTTCCCTAAAAAATGTCTCAAAGTGTTTTCAGCGATATGCTCATCCTAGAGATCGGCTTAAGGAACTTTTGTTACCTGGGAAGAACAGATGTGATGAATTTTGGGCGCTACGGGACATTAATTTGGAGATTCCTAAGGGAAAGACGGTAGGAATTGTTGGGCGAAATGGCTCAGGAAAAAGTACGCTGTTACAAATTATTGCCAGAACCCTGACAGCAACAACGGGAGAAGTACAGGTTAAGGGAAGGGTTTCTGCATTGTTGGAACTCGGCAGTGGGTTTAACCCAGAGTTTACCGGACGGCAAAATGTGTTTTTTAATGGGCGGTTGTTGGGGTTAAGTCAAAAAGAAATTGAAGATAAATTTGATGAAATTGCTGGGTTTGCCGATATCGGAGATTTTATAGACCTGCCTGTTAAAACATACTCAAGCGGGATGTTTGTGCGTTTAGCGTTTGCAGTAGCAGTCAATGTAGACCCGGAAATTTTAATTGTTGATGAAGCACTGGCAGTGGGAGATGTGGTGTTTCAACATCGTTCTATGCGACGGATGCGATCATTGATGGATTCTGGTGTCACAACTCTATTTGTCTCCCACGATTCCGGTGCTATTAAGACTTTGTGTAATTCGGCTGTGATGATTAATCAAGGCAGAATAATCGCTTCCGGGACGCCCAACGATGTAATTTTAAAATACATGAAGCTCGTTACAGAAACAGAGTTGGGAATAGCACCTATTGATGAGGAACTCCAAACAAATTCTGAAGTCTGTAATAATAATGTTATGCACCGGAAAGTGTATCAGCATTTAGTTAAAGTTAAGCCGATTCGCAGAGGAAACCGCAAGGCGCTAATTGAAAATATCCAGATGCTCAACCAATTGGGAGAAAATCTTGGGGAAACTCCCATTTTCGGGTTTAATGAACAAGTGACATTGCTGGTAGAACTCCAGGTTAATGAGCCGCTACAAGGGTGCATAGTAGGCTTTTTTGTTTGCGATAAAAACGGCAACGAACTGATTGGCAGCAACACTGTAGAAGAGAATTGTCTGATAGGAAGGTTAGATCCAGGAAACCGACTACAAATTGAATTTAAATTTAATTTACCATTGCGTCCTGGTTCCTACAGTTTGACAGTAGCGGGTGCAGAAAACTACACGGCGATGACGTTTGATTGGATTGATAATGCGATAGTTTTTCAGGTGTTACCTGCCGATACAGGGAAGCGCATCCATGCTTTAGTGGATTTGCCGATGAACGTCAAGGTGTTTCAGCAAAAATTGCCAACAATCCTGATTTGATTGAGGGAAGCTCCGAAAATACCACCCCAAAAGAGATGTATTTAATGCATTTGAGAACCGCTATATTTACAGGCTGCTGATAAATTTGGTATCTACTGAAAGCTTCTGGCAAAATGGCAATTATGAGCAATGCGATGGCATTTATAATTTACTAAAAAGTTCCAGCATAATTGCATGGCAGTGATGCGCATAATTGCATGAATAATAACTGGCAGAAAGATTATCCGTTAGTATCAAATCTGTCGGAAGCAGATTTAGATGAAAACAGCAGCTTGAAGAAAATGTCGCGCTTGGTAGGAGAAAACAAGCGACTAATAGATTTTGGCTGTGCTACAGGTTATTTGGCTCAGTTGCTAAAGAGCAAAGGATGCCAAGTTACTGGGGTTGAAGTGAATTCAAAGGCAGCCGAAATTGCTGAGCAATACTGCGAACAAGTTATTGTTGCTGATTTAGATTTTGTGTCCCTGGCTGAAATTTTACCAGGGCAAGTATTTGATGTAGCTGTGTTTGGAGATATTTTAGAACACCTGCGCGATCCGTGGAAATTACTGGAGGAGACTCGGCAGTTATTAAAGCCAGAAGGATATGTGGTTGCTTCAATTCCCAACATTGCTCATGGAGCCATTCGGTTGGCTTTATTACAGGGACGCTTTGAATATATGGAAGTGGGAATTCTAGATAACACACATTTAAGATTTTTTACTAGGAAAACAGTTGAAGAATTATTTGCTCATTGTGGATACTTTTTAGATGTGATAGAGCGGATAAAACTGCCGATTTTTTCTGGTTCTAATTGGATACCGTCTATTAATAAGAAGAGTTTTGATAGTAACGTGATTCATCAAATTGAACAAGATGAAGACGCAGATACGTTACAGTTTGTTGTGCAAGCATTTCCTTTATCTTTAGAGGGTAAATATGCAGCATTACATCAACAGTACTCCACACTGGTTGAGCAAGTACATGGATCCCAGACTCAGCTACAGGAAATTCATACAGAATTAAAGCAATCACAAGTTCAACTACAAGGTAAACAAACTGAACTAAAGCATTTACAAGCTCAGCAGCAACAAACTCAAGGGCAACTAAAGCAAGCGCAAACTCAGCAGCAACAAACATACGTAGAAATGAAGCGATCGCAATGTCAATTACAACAGATTCAGCTTCTGTGGTCAGAGACTCAAACTAAGTTGCAACAAGCTCATGCAGGGTGGGAGCATTGTCAAAATATGATTAAGGCAATGGAGAGCAGTAAATTCTGGAAACTACGCCAAGCTTGGTTTCAACTAAAACAAACTATTTGGAAATTTCAATAATATTTGTCAGTTAACTAGGGAGAAGGAGGCAATGATTAATGAGGAACAACAGTCTCACTTACTGTCAAGTCAAGCAGAACTCAATTACCGCCACTTACAGCTGTTGGAGAATCAGGAGGAACTACAAGCCTTAGCTTCTACAGCAAGCCGCCCTACGCAGGTCTACGGAGGAGCAACGCTTACGTATTTCCAGTTACAACAAACTCAATGGCATACTCAACATAAAATCAGCGAATCCAATAATAATAATTCATTAAGTATACAGACCTCGCCTGTAAAAATTAAAGATTCAGATTTTAGCCTAGATGAAAAAAGATTATTATTCATCTCACGATTACAGGCAGCCATAACATGTGAAAAAATGGGAAATAGTCCCTGGACATTGAAATCAAATTATGAGTATGATAAGTGTAAGAAATCGTGCATATCTGTTATTATTACGTTATTCAACTACTCTGAGTATATTTACGAATGTTTAGACAGTGTATTTAAATCAGATCTAGCTGATTTGCCAGAGAATGTTGAAGTTTTAGTAATTGACGACTGTTCAACCGATAATTCAGTTCATCTGGTTGAAGAATATTTAAAAAAATCTAATTTACCCATTTGTCTAGTTAAAAAATGGTTTAATACCGGTTTAGCTGACGCTAGAAATGTAGGATTGAAACTTGCTCGTTCTCCCTATGTCTTTATATTAGATGCTGATAATTGGATTTATCCGAATTGTTTATCGGTTCTTTACAATACGATAAAATCTTCTAATTATGCAGCTGTATATGGTGAAATAAGGAGGTTTGATAACCAAACTCAAAAAGAAATTAACCGTATTTCCTGCTATGAATGGGATGTGTACAAGCTAGTTAAACAGCCTTACATAGACGCTATGGCTATGTTTAATAAAGACATAGTACTTAAAGTTGGTGCATACTCCACAGAGCTAATTGAGTATGGTTGGTTTGGATGGGACGATTATGACCTTTGGTTGAAATTAGCTCAGTTAAACTACTCATCTAAGCTAGTCCCCAAAGTTCTTAGTTCATATAGAGTTCATTCAGAATCAATGATCAATACTACCAATACATATGCACTTAACCTTGCTAGATATTTTTGCCAAAAGTTTGCCAACTTTACTAAAGAATACAATCAAAAAGATATACTATTTGGCATTCCTAAAAGTGAACTTTATGGAGTACAAGAATCATTTAGCCAGCAAAATAAGAGTGACTTTGAATTACAAGAATTGCAATATGCTTATGCTCAAATCGCTACTATGAAATCAAGTAAATTTTGGAAGTTAAGAAATTATTGGTTAAAACTGAAGAAATTATTGGGTCTAGCTAAAGATATTGATATTAAAATATAGTCTACTCCCTTCCCGCTAGAAAATTACCTATCTCTTTCTCTGCGTTCTCCGCGCCTCTGCGGTTCATTAATAGGTATTCTTTGGGCGGGAAGGGAGTATGTAGTAATGCACCGTTATTGACTTTGGTGCGTTACGCTTCGCTAACACACCCTACGCTTAAAATATTGGCGCTATTTTACTTAAAATATAAAGCAAACTGTGAGACTGAAGTATATGGTTGAAAGCATAAATTACAGAGTGGCAGCTTACATTACTGCCTATCAAGAAATAGAAGCACTTGATAAAACTGTCACAGCAATACAGCAACAGTCATATCCAGTTGAACAAATATTTATAGTCGATAATTCCGAAACTCCGATAGTAATTGAGAATAAATATGAGCAGATAACAGTAGATTTTCATCCCGAAAATCTGGGAGTAGCTGGAGGATTAAAAATAGCTATTGATTGGGCTATAAAAAAAGGATATGATTTTATTTGGCTTTTTGATCAAGATAGCGAGCCTAGTTTAGATGTTTTAGAAAAGTTATTAAGAAAATACCAAGAACTATGTGAATCAGGGAAAAAAATAGGCATTATCGCTCCTGCAATCATTGATATAAATACCAAACAAGAGTTTCCTGGTTCTGTTTTTCAAAAATACAAACTTGTCCCTATTTCTGCATGTTCTGAACTAAAAGATTTTTATCAGTGTGATTGTGTCATTACATCTGGTTCTCTAGTTAATATAAGCGCAGCTAAATCTGTCGAACTTCCAAGAGAAGACTTTTTTTTAGATGCTGTAGACTATGCATATTGTATAAATTTTATAAATCAGGGATATGAAATCATTGTTGTAAAAAATACCACAATGAAACATCGTATTGGTAATTATTCTAAAGTCAAAGATAGACTAATTAAAGGCAACAACGAAGTCATAACTTTCATTTGTTCGCCATCTCGTTATTACTATGCATGTAGAAATCATACTTTTTTTGAGACTCGGAACTCAAACAAAGCAATGTTAACCCGTTCAGTTCTATATAGAACAAAGCTATTAATAGAGATGATAGCTAGGGTTATACGCTACGAACCAGATTTAGTTTTACTTAAAGTGTGGGCTTGTATACTTGGAACTTTTGACGGCTTTCGTGGCAAGCTTGGTAAAACTTGGTAAAGTCATAATCAGTAGCCATAATATAGTAAATTTATACTCTAAAAGTACGAGTTACATAGGATCATACAGAAAAAAGTTTTAATAGGTACGTACGTAGTTGCGCTTTAGCGCTAAAGCTTAATTTCAAAGAATTGTTAAATATGTATCAGTAGAAGAGTCTGGTAGTACTCTTAAAGTTTGATTACGTAAGTCTGGCTCTAAACCCAATGCTTCTAAAGGAATAACTCCAATTAGTGCGTCAGTTCCTCCTGGTAACTCCAAACATTCAAAAGTTCCAGTGCGATCGCACACAGTAATTTTTGCATCCTGAAATATCTTTGCTTGAGCAAGACCTGTAGCAGTCGCCACATTAACTTCTCTTAACAATTCTAACCCCAGTTTGGCAATCACATTACTAGGTAAGCAAAGAGTAGTAGCTCCCGTATCTACTAAAACATTTTTTAATGTGATACGCCGCACTTGCTCTTGGGAAATCACTGCCCGCGCTGCTAAAATCTCATCTGAGCGATTAATTATTTTCAATGTTGTTAAAACTTTACCCATTCCCAAGTTATCTGTGGTAACCATAGAACTTTCTGTGTGTAGGAGTGAGACAGCTAGTATCGCAAGGCGTTCGTCAAAAGTCACTCATGTTTATATATCAAGGCTTGTGCCTGTTTGAAATGGTTGCTTTATTTACGCCGCCCTGCACTAGGTAGCTTATTTCTGATTTTATCTTGGAAAAATAATTTTAATCCCATTTTGGATTAAACTTTAATTCCTCCTATTTTCAACCGCACTCCCCAGAATAAGATCAAAGTTGCAATAGCAAGCCAGTCACCTCTAGTCAGACGTAAGTCGTGCCACTGCACTCGATGTTCACTAGGACTAGTAAATCCCCGCACCATCATCGCATTAGCCATTTGCTCTGCCCTTAATAGTAAATTTTCCAATAGTCGCTCTGCCACGAGCAACCATACTTTGGCCGCTCCTTTCAATCCCAGCTTTTTCCAATTAATTGCCCTTGTCATCACAGAGCGAATTAAATTCTGGATTTCTTCTAAAACTAAAGGAATAAACCGCAAGGACAAAGTTAAAGTCAGAGTTAATTCGGTGATCGGTAACCTCAACCGTTTTAGGGGTCGCATTAAGCTTTCCATGCCCGATGTGATTTCCTCTGGTGCTGTTGTCAGCAGATACAGATTGGTGCTGTAAATTACAGTAAACAAAATAGTACTAAAGCTCACCCCTAAATACAAGGAGTGACGAGTCACTGTGACTGGTCCTTTGGCAAACAGCACGTAGCTGTAGCCTTTAGGGTTTTGAGTTGTGGATTTTGTGCCTTGCGCTTGTCTGGCGTTGTCAGTTGTAGATTTCTTTAACTCTGTAGGGGCACAGCAATGCTGTGCCCCTAGCAAAGCTATCTCAGCATTTGGCTCTCGTGGCTGATATTTTATACCATAGCCATCAGGGCTGATAGCTGCAATCACTAAAACAAAAAAGCACAACATCAACAGCCAACCCATCTGCTGCTGCCAAACTCGTCGAGGAATCCTTGCTATTAAGGTAACAATTATCAACAGTACCACCAGCAGTACGCGCCACATGTTGTTGGCAAAACTGTAGGTTGTCAGAAAGCTCATCAACCAAATAAATTTGACTCGCGGATCAAGTTTGTGTAGCCAAGTTTGTGGTTGTTCGAGGTAAAGACCAAGTGGCAGCGATCGCAGTAAATCCATTTTGGAATTATGAATTATGAATTATGAA
>CAZZXJ010000065.1:0-3172 GCA_964657905.1 uncultured Stigonema sp. | reverse complement strand
TCATAATTCATAATTCATAATTTTACACACGGGTTGCTCGATTGGCATTACTGCTTTCCATCTCACGAACCTTTTTACTCCGCCATAGTATCCGAATCGGGGTGCCCTTAAACCCTAATTGTTGTCGGAATTGACGTTCAATGTAGCGGCGGTAGTTGTCATTGAAGCGTTTGGAATCGTTGACAAACAGGGCGATTGTCGGCGGTTGCGCACTGACTTGTGTACCATAGTAAATCTTTCCCTGACGCCCACCACGAGATACTTGTGGCGAATGCCATTTCACCGCTTCTTCCAAGACTTCATTAATCACCGAGGTGCTGACGCGGCGTTTGTGTGCTTCAGCTGCCGTATTGATCAACTCCAAAGTCTTTTCCACTCGTTGCCCAGTTAAGGCGCTGACAAAGATGGTTTCTGCCCATTCGGTAAAATGCAGGCGTTCTTGCAGATGTTTTTCGTAATCGTAAATCGTGTAAGAGTCTTTTTCAACAGCGTCCCATTTATTGACTACAATAATGCAAGCTCGACCTTCTTCGATAATCCGCCCAGCTAATTTTTGGTCTTGTTCGGTAACGCCATCAACGGCATCTATTACCATTAAAACCACATCGGCGCGGCGAATCGCTTTGAAAGCACGGTTAATGCTAAAGAATTCCGGACCATATTCCACATTTTTCTTTTTTCTAATTCCTGCCGTGTCAATCAAGCGGTAAGTTTGCCCATTGCGTTCCATCAGGGTATCAATAGCATCGCGGGTTGTGCCGGAAATGGGGCTGACTATCACCCTTTCTTCGCCCACAAAAGTATTTAATAAACTAGATTTCCCAACATTTGGGCGTCCCACAATTGCCACTTTGATTTCATTGGTGTCTGGGATTTCTTCTACAAGTGGAAGGTGGGAAATTAGCTCGTCGAGTAATTCTCCTGTACCATTGCCATGAATGGCAGAGATTGGGAAAGGTTCGCCTAATCCCAGTTCCCAAAATTCATTGGCTTGAATTAAGCCTTGTTCTGGCGATTCACATTTATTTACAGCAAGTAGCACAGGGACGGGTTGTTGACGCAACCACTCAGCGATTTCTTCATCGGCTGGTGTTGGTCCAGTTTGACCATCTACCGCGAAAATAGCCGCACTCGCTTCTGCTAGTGCGGCCATTGCCTGTTGGCGAATGAATGGTAGAAATTCGGTATCGTCATTAAATACCAAACCACCAGTATCGACTACAAGAAACTCGCGATCGCTCCAATAGGCAGGTAAGTATGTGCGATCGCGTGTCATTCCCGGTTGATCGTGAACAATAGCAGATTGTACCTCGGCAAGACGATTCACCAGGGTAGATTTGCCCACATTCGGGCGACCAATAATAGCAACAATAGGGAGTTTCATAAGAGGTGCGGAATGATCCAAACTCCTATTGTAGCGATATTGCGAGGGATTGTACTCTATTTAACACTTGTTTTTGTTGCTGAGAAGGTACTTGGAGCAAGCATGTGCTAGAGCAAATGATTTTAGACAATAATTAATATTATTCTTACCCGCGAGTCCGCCTCAGAATTCATTCCCAGGCAACTAGCAAGGAACGACCTATCCCTAGGAATAATATTTGGATTGCAGCGGAATACCTTAAAAATTGTCGGAGATTTAGCTACAGGCGAGGAGCATTTTACCTATTGTAGATGGACTTGTCGGTGAGCATTAGTAGCCTTAGGTCTAACGAATGATTACTCACAAACCTGTAAAAATCGGACTTTAGGCTGGGGACAGTTTTTGAATGTAAAGTTTATCTTTAAAAAGATCAGCATTACAATTTGAATCGCTGCCATGAAAGCCTCTGGGCGTTTCTTAATGTTTCTTCTGCTACTGACCACAGTAGCCTGTGACCAGACTCGCGCCTCATTGGAAAAATCCATAACCCAACCTTCTGTGCCTTCGCCACAACTAGCACAGAATTCCGTACAGCCGAAAAATATCGTCCGTACTGAACCACTTTCACCCACACCAATCCGCATTAATCTCAGCAATTTACCAAAACCCTTTGCTAGTGAAAGTGCCTCGAAGCCGCCTACAGTAGTGCCAATTCCAGCAAACCCCACACTGCATGTACCCCCTGGTTTTGTGGTCAACGTTTTTGCTGACGGTCTAGATGCTCCACGTTGGCTGACATTAACCCCCACCGGTGATGTGCTAGTGACAGAAACCAAGCAAAACCGGATTCGCCTCCTGGGCGACACCAAAGGCGATGGTGTGGCTGATGTCAAAAAGACGTTTGCCACACTAGCAAACGGACTCAATATTCCCTTTGGCATGAGTTTTGTAGGCGATTCCTTCTTCCTGGGCAACACTGATGGCGTACTTAGGTTTCCCTATACCAAAGGTCAACAGCAACTCACTGGTACTGGTAAAAAAATTGCTGACCTACCTGGTGGTGGTTACAATCAGCATTGGACACGCAACGTAGTCGTCTCCCCCGATGGCAAAAAACTATACGTTTCCATTGGTTCCCAATCCAACGATAATGAAGAACCGCTCCCACGAGCCTCAGTTCAGGTGATGAACCTGGATGGTGAAGAACGGCAAACTTTTGCTTACGGCTTGCGTAACCCAGTTGGTTTAGCCTTTGACCCAATAACCAAGGAACTTTATGCCACGGTCAATGAACGCGACGGTTTAGGCGATAATCTAGTGCCAGACTACCTCACACGCCTACGTCCGGGTGAATTCTACGGCTGGCCCTATGCTTACCTCACACCGCACAACCTCGACCCGCGTCAATTTGCGAATGGTCAGAGTAAACGCCCCGACTTGGTATCCCGTACTCGCACCCCAGATGTGCTTTTCCAAGCGCATTCAGCAGCATTAGGATTGCAGTTTTATAACGGAAAGACCTTTCCCGAAAAATACCGTAATGGTGCCTTTGTTGCATTTCGTGGTTCTTGGAACCGCGATCGCGGCACCGGCTACAAAATCGTATTTGTTCCTTTCGATACTAAAGGACGACCACAAGGCTACTATGAAGACTTTCTGACTGGATTCCTGCTAGACCCGACTGTGCCCACTACTTGGGGTCGTCCTGTAGGCTTATTGGTCTTACCCGATGGCAGTCTTTTGGTTACTGATGAAGTTAATAACCGGATTTATCGAGTTCAGTATACAGGGAGTTAGGAATTATGAATT
>CAZZXJ010000064.1:0-16920 GCA_964657905.1 uncultured Stigonema sp. | reverse complement strand
AATTTGTATTTTGGGGTGGGCATCCTGCCCGCCCATTTTAAGTTTAATTGTGACCACCTACTTCGTCATCGTTCCAACTACAGTCTTTCTTTCCCGCTTGCCATGTGCTCTATGCCTTCTGCCTTGCCCTTCGGGCTGGTCAGCGCGGAAGATACCACTCTCGCCGTTGGCTAATGTGGCGAAAAACGCAATCTGTTGGTTATTGTTCAGCCCCCTAGAGGCAAACGTTAGGCTGGTGACAGTAGAACCAAGCAGAGAATCACCTGTAGCAATCACTTTGTTGGTTACGGGATCGGCGCCGATGAAAATGCCTTGACCACCTGCATTCAGTCCCGCCGCAAAAGCTACTGTTCCCTGGTTATTAATCGCAACATTACCAAAGCTGTTGAAGGCATCGCTGGTGTCGGCAATTTTATTTAGTAACCCGTCACTACTATAAGTGAAAATGCCTGAACCTTCCGTACTTCGACGTGCTACAAAGGCTACTGTACCGGAGTCATTGATCGCTACTGTACCCTGGACATTCATTCCTACTGTACCCTGCTTAATGACCGACGGACCGAAGCCTGCAAAAGTGTCATCTTTAAGCGCAATCGGCGTTACATCTGTTCCACTACTAATGTTAGTGGTAAAAACACCCGTCAATGTCTCGAAGGTACCTGAGTTAGACACAGTTGTAATCGGACCTGAAAAAGCTACCGTTCCCGCGTTATTAATGGCGGGGTCACTAAGTCGTCCCGCCAAGGAATTACTCGCGTTAGAAGCAAGGAAGGTTGTTTGCTCACCCTTGTTAGCAAAGATTGAGTCAATGTTTTGATAGTCAAGCTTAAATGCTATTGTGCTGCTGTCATTAATGGCTGGACTGCTGAGCGAACTGTTGAAGCTGTTTGTTTCATAAGGAATAGGGGATACATTTCCATCCTTAGCAGTAAAGATAGTTTCCTGTAGAAATCGCATAGTAATATCATAACTCAGGATATAATCAAATGTGACTGTTCCTGTATTGTTGATTATAGGAGCATTGTCGGTATCGCGCTTCGCTATGAGTAAGTCATAGCTGTAAATATTGTTAAGCTGATTTCCGTCACCAGTAAAGATACTTGCAGACAAATCGTTACGACTTCTGAAGGCCACTGTGCCGTTGTCATTAATCGTAGGACTACTAGTGAAGGAGAATTGGCTGGTATCAGCAATTCTTGTAAATGAGAAAGTCTCTGCTAAGGCTTTTCCACTCGCTACTAAGCTGAGGCACAAGCCCATCACTGCTGCCGAAATAGTTAAATTTAATCGCATACGCTTACTACTTCCTTTCAGGTTACCTACTGATGCACACTATGAATGCTTGCTGGAAAAACAATTACCGACTATAGCAGTCCGAAATGATTTGTGAACACAAGTGTTTCTTTTCTTGGCGTTCTTGGTACGGCAGTTGCGCGGCTGCCTCTTAACCATGCACGGCAGTTCCTCCTGGGGGTAACGAACATGATCGGACTGCCTCACCAACGCACTGCCTCGTATTGGTGGTTCGTTAAAAAAAAGTAATCTTTACAACTTAGATAGGATTGCTATATTATTTACTATTTATCAGTTTATACATTGAAGGTCGCTTTATACTATCTTGATCCTGTTCATAGCAATTCTGTATGAAGATGCACATTATTAGAACCCCCCTGTAGTCCCCCCTTCGGAAGGGGGGACGGCGTTAGCCGGGGAGTAAATATATGCGGCTTCACAAAGAAACGGTATCACAACTTTAAGATTAATTAAGTACTGAATTCCGTAGTTCAATCTTTACACAGATATGCTTCAAGCCACAGAACACCACTATATTGTCAAAGATGATGATATTCTGAGCGGTGAGCCGATTATCAAAGGAACCCACACACCTGTCAGGGCAATTGTCGAAACATGGCGGATGGGAGTTGCTCCTGAGGAGATTCCTATAGGTATGCCCCATCTTACCTTGGCACAGGTGTTTAATGCCCTCAGCTACTACAGTGACCACCAGAGTGAAATTAACGTCTACATTGAGCGAAATCGGATTCCTGATGAATTGCTCGATCCACTGCTGAAAAAATTATGACCCGTTTGTTCATCAGCCTCTATTTAGATGAGGATGTGAATGTGCTAGTAGCTGACCTTTTAAAAGCACGGGGTTTTGAGGTAACTAATGCACGGGAGGCAGGTAAACTGCAAAAAAGTGATGTTGAGCTACTTGCAGACGCAGTTAGTCAACGGAAAACATTACTGACTCACAATCGAGTTGGTTTTGAAGCACTGGCAAAAGCATGTTTTGCAACAGGTCAGATGCACTACGGAATTATCTTTGCAACCCGCCGTCCACCTCAACAAATTGTGCAGCGACTCCTGATTATTTTGAATAATGTCACAGCTGATGAGATGCAAAATCAGGTGCGCTACATTTAACCTACCCCAATTACCCGCAAAAGTTGATTTCCACCTTTCTGAAACTCATAGGGAACTTGTCTAATCTCTACCGAGTAACCTTGAGCTTCTAATTCCTGCATCACAGGTTGCAACAAAGGTGAAGTTTCTCCAGTCATGTTCACCAACAATGGAAAGATGCGAACTTCTGTTGCAACCCGGCACATCTGTACGATCGCCGCTAAATGAAATTCCATTGTAAGCATGTCTGAGTAGGTAAATAACAAGTGAGAACATAACGCCAAGTCAAACTGTTGTGTATCAAATGACAAGTTTGGCAGTTCCTCTATGACGTAACGCCCCTCTCGTAGTCCTTGGGTAAAGTCTGCTAAGAAAGAGCGCATTGTTGCCATGCGAACCTGACACAAATTTTCAGGAGACTGCATCGTTATCCAAACAAACTTTTGCCGATTGGCTTCTACACCCTTTAAAACTACCTGAAAGGTTTCCTCGATCCGCCTTTCAATCTCAATGGCTGAAAACTGGTAGATTGGGTCACAAGAAATGACGCTACGCCCAAGCTGCGTCATTTCAGTATTGAAACTAGCAGGACCACCTGCACAATCAATAATTTTGCGTTGTAGGTCATCACCAGTGAGGTCAAACATCTGAATATATTCCTGGAGAGAACGTCCCCAAGGAACAACTTGCTCAAGCCTCCATCCCATACGTTTTTCCCTCGTGTTCGCACTGCATCATTCTCGCACTATTTAATAGCTACTACCGTTATCGACTTGGGTTGTGAATCGATCTCTTTGGATTCATCTCCTTGACTTCAGTAGACATTACCGAGATGAGTGAGTGGATATAGATGTAAATGGCTTTTCAAACACTAGGTAAAATAAATACGCAAATACCAGAGCTATTCCTCCACTCATCAAGTATATTAATACTGCAAACATAATTGGAGTCAATTGCAAGTTTAGCAGGAAGTGACGTACAAGCGTAGTCACTGGTCCGTGAGTTAAATATAAACTGTAGGAAAATGCACCTAACTTCAGTGCGATTGCTTCATTCCGCTTCGCTCCATTCGCAATGACATTGTATATAGATAGCGGTTCTCTTTTGAAGAAAATACAATTTATGCATGGGGTAATAATTACGAATTACGAATTAGGAATTACGAATTATTGTGACTCGTGGGAGAACAATTATGAGCCTAGTCATCCCAGATGAAATCCTTCCAGCTTCAGGTATGTTGGAAGCTGAGTTATTGCAAGAATTTAAACAATTGGAAGAATGCCTACTGCAACCAGAATTACGCAGATCGCCGCAGGATTTAGCGGCTCTCCTTGCCGATGAGTTTATCGAATTTGGTTGTTCAGGACGGATTTTTGATAAACCCCAAACGATCACAGTCCTACAAAGCGAGTCTAGAGATCAATTGACACTGATGAATTTTCAAGCCAAAGTGTTGTCCGCGAATGTGGTGCTGACGACCTATCAGGCGGTGCGGCACAGCTACGGGACAGAGCAAGTAACGACCTCACTCCGCAGTTCGATCTGGAAATTTCTGGATGGGCGATGGCAAGTTGTCTTTCATCAAGGGACTTCATCATCTAAACCCTAGGAGAACTCAATGGGATTTTACTCACAAAGAATTTTTCCCTACCTGCTGGATTGGTCGATGTCCAGAGCCGATTTTGGGAAGTATCGCTAGGAAACTCTGAAAAATGTGAAAGGAGACTTTTTAGAAATTGGGTTTGGCACGGGTCTAAATCTTTCCTAAGTACTTATGCAAAAATATTTATGTCATTGCGTAGGCGTTCCGCCTACGCAATGACATAAATATTTAATTTTGCATGACTACTTACTATCCCAAAGAGATTCATAAAATAGCAAATCCAATTTCTCCAATACAACTTGACTAATTAGCACTGTATCACTTGTTACTAAAGCATCTTCAGTTGTCTGGCGACCAACACATTCAATGAGCAGCGCTTCAGTTACTCCTAGCATTTCTTCACGTCCATCAGCATACTTGGCTTTTTGTTGACCCCGAGTCCGTAAGCTTAATTGCTACACTAGCTTTGCTGGAATCACCAAATATGTTGCGCCTGTATCCACAAGAGCATCGGTTTCAAACTCATGTAGTAAGTCCCTAAACAAAAATATTTACAGTCCGCCGCGAGCGCCTGGGAAGCAATCCCAGCCCAAGATAATTGCTTCCCAGGCGCTGCGCTGCATTCGCTTCGGACATTGTGTAATTAATTATGTTTGACTACTTATATATAATATTGATAAGTTAATTCGTCAGTAGTTGAACCATAACAAGGTAGAAATTCTTGGTAAGATTTACAATAGTAAAGTTAGGTGAGTTTAAGAATTAGAGCTTTATTCTTTAGTTATTTTCAGTTTAATTATTTACATTTACTTACTTAGGATATTATCTTGAATCCAAGGAGGAAAATCTAAATTGACTAACCACTCATTCTGGTTCTATTGGTTTGTCTTCCTCAGTGTTATTCTTGCCCGTTACTTTCTGATTGCTGGAGGAGCATACTTGCTTTTCTATTCAGTTCTGAAGATGCCCCTCTCCAACCGGAGTTTGCGTTTGAAGCAGCCATTGGGTTGTTCCATTCAAAAGGATATCGAACTATCAGTTCTCTCGGCAGTGGTTTTTGCTCTTAGTGCAGCGCTGATCGTAAAGTACGGATTAGAAGTAACACTCATCTACACTGACCTGCATAAGTATGGATTTTGGTATTTAGGAGTTAGCTTTGTTGCGGTACTCATTCTTCAGGATACGTACTTTTACTTTATCCATCGGATGTTTCACCACCCTCTGATTTTTAGATGGATGCATCATGGACACCACAGTTCAGGAGAGCCAACACCTTGGAGTTCCTTCGCGTTTGACCTGCCAGAGGCCATCTTACAAGCACTTTTCTTTGTAGGTGTAATCTTCATCGTTCCGATCCATTTCATCACCTTGGTTGTAGTACTTATGACCATGACAGTATGGGCAGTGTTGACTCATCTTGGATTTGAGGTATTTCCGAGGTCATCTACCCCCCACTGGCTTGGAAGGTGGTTCATCGGTTCTATGCATCATTCAATACATCATTGCAAGTATATGGTACACTACGGATTGTACTTCACGTTTTGGGACAAGCTGCTTGGTACTGAAGACCCTAATTATGAGAATAAGTCCCACGCCAGCGAGTTCTAAGTCCTATGCAATTCGGGCGCGTTCATTTAAGCTGGTGGCTGCCTCTTTTAAAGAGTAAGCGATCGCAAGGGGGGAACAAGCCCCCCTTAAAAAGGGGGGTTGGGGGGCGCAACGCCTTAACTGAACGGTATTGTCGTCAGAACCGCCTAAAGACTTTGGTATCAAATAATCTAGGGTAAATCGCGTCGTACAAATACGCTCTGGAGAGTGGCAGTATTCACAGATATAGTTTGCCCGTCGTCTGACGAATTTTCGGGTAGCGTCAGCAATGGTCATCCCTGAGCAACCAGCATAGCGTTGACGTGCGTGAAAATTCGGTCTAACTCTCCAATTGCCTCTAGTTCCATCACTTCTTCTGATGTCAGCAAATCAGCTTTTTTGCGTTCTAGAAGGTCTTCCATCCGCACCTGGAGTTCATCATCAAATTTAAACAGATTAAAACTGTCTACCTTTTCAACTCTAATGCTGCCAAGTAAGGATGAAGGTTTGCTAATGACTGGAGTCATAATTTTTAGGCAATACTTCTATAGCTCTGGCATCTATTTTAACGCTACATTAAAGCTCAACGTTATACTTGGCTTTTTTTTGACTCCGAATCTGTAAGCCTAATTGCGCTAATGTGTTTTGCTTTTGAAAAGCGATCGCCCCCAAGCGCTACATTAAAACTAAACATTCCAGCCCTCTGCCATGTTAGCCAGTACTGCCAACTACAAAATTACCATGGTGGGATGAGAATGGAAAACTTTTGCTCTGGGGTTCAGAACTAGCAGAACGATTGGCAGTACAACTCAGAGCAGCTGGAATTGAACCTGATACTTAAAAGGAGCGATCGCTTCATATGACAACTACACTCCACCAGCCTATCACCTTAGCAGAGTTCCTCAAACTTCCAAAAACAAAGCCTGCTAGTGAATTTATTGATGGTCGTATATACCACAAACCTATGCCACAAGGCAAACACTCCCGACTACAGCTTAAACTATGCGATGCAGTTAATCAAGTAGCTGAGGAGCAACAGATTGCGTTAGCTTTCCCAGAATTACGCTGTACTTTTGGTGGGCGGTTAATTGTGCCAGATATAACTGTGTTTGCTTGGAACCGGATTCCTTTTGACGCTGATGGGGAAGTGGAGAATGCCTTTGAGATTTACCCTGATTGGACAATTGAAATTCTTTCGCCTGAACAGAATACAACAAAAGTTATCAGGAATATCCTCCACTGCCTGAAACATGGTACTCAGTTAGGGTGGCTAATTGATCCAGATGAGCGGTTGGTGCTGGGATTTCTGCTAGGACAGCAGCCATTGGAGATGACTGATAGTGATAAATTACCTGTGCCGGAATTTTTGCAACTACAACTGACTGTTGCACAGGTGTTTGGATGGTTAAAGGCAGGAAAATGAGGCAATATGACCTCTGCGTGCTTCGGAGAGGGGCTGGGTGTGAGGTTCAACGCAAACAGCGAATCGCCTCTAAAAGACCCTTAGCTTTATTTAACGTTTCTTCATATTCTTTCTCAGGGTCAGAATCGGCAACTAAACCCGCACCGGCTTGCACAATTAGCGTATTATCCCGGAGAACCATTGTGCGAATTGCTATAGCACAATTTAATTGTCCTTCAAAATCGTAATTTCCATAAACACCAGAATATACACCACGGCGAGAAGGCTCCAACTCATGAATAATTTCCATCGCCCGAATCTTGGGTGCGCCGGTGACTGTACCAGCAGGGAAGGAGGCTTTGAGTAAATCCCATGCCGTTTTACCTGGTGCTAATTTGCCCACAACATTGCTCACAATGTGCATCACATGAGAGTAGCGCTCAATCAGCATTAATTCATCAACTTTCACCGTGCCACTTTCGCAAACGCGCCCCAAATCATTGCGCCCTAAATCAACGAGCATAACGTGTTCGGCAATTTCCTTGGGGTCTTGGAGCAAATCAAGAGCGAGCGCTGTATCTTCCTGTGGCGTCTTACCTCTTGGGCGTGTCCCAGCAATGGGGCGTACCGTTGCTATCACCCCGCCCTCTGGATCTTGTTCTGCTTTCACCATCACCTCGGGACTGGAACCAATGATTTGCCAATCTTGGAAGTGAAAGTAAGCCATGTAAGGCGAAGGATTAATCTGGCGCAGGGAACGGTAAAGAGCAAAGGGGTCGCCAGTGTATTCTGTAGTTAGTCGCTGGGAAATGACAACTTGAAAAATATCTCCAGCTTTGATGTAATCTTTGGCTTTTTCGACCTGATTACAAAACTCCGCTTGTGTAAAGTTACTCTTATACTCCTCTACTCCCCCTGCTTCCGTACTCCCTGGCGGTGTCCATTCCAATACAGTATTTTGCGGCGACAAGGGTAGAGATAGCTTGCTCACTAACTGGGTGACGCGATCGCACGCTCGTTTATACGCAGCTTCTAAAGACCGAAGATCTGCGGTTTCTACATCACGCAAATCAGCATAGGCAACTGCCCAAATTTTCCGCTTCACCTGGTCAAAAATCAATAGGTTATCTACCTGCATCCACAACCCATCGGGGATATTTCTCTGATCTGGTGAATATACTGATACTCGCGGCTCTATCCAACGAATCAATTCATAGCCCCAAAACCCGAACAAGCCGCCAATTCCTGGTGGTAATTGGGGTAACTTGACTGGCTGATAAGGTTCTAGGCATTTGGCTAAAGCTGTAAAGGGGTCTCCCTCAAACACCACCTGCGAACCGTCGCGGTGTGTTTGGGTAGTGCTGCTGCCCCTTGCTTCCAAAATCCACACCGGATCGCAACCCACCATACTATAACGTCCCAGTTTTTCCCCACCTTCTACCGATTCCAACAAAAAGCTATAGGGCTGACCAGCGCAAACCTTATACCAAGCAGATACTGGTGTATCCAAGTCAGCTATCCATTCCTGATACACTGGGACAAAGTTACCACCTTTAGCTAATTCGGAGAATTGAGAAAATTCGGGAAAAATCATAATTTTTTTAAGGTAGTTGGCTAGTAGTAGCGCAGTTGCGCTACTACTTTAACCCATTAACTACCGATCATAAGTTATGGGGCGTCGTAAGTAGCTGTCCCGCTAAATTTAACTTGTGCTGGACTGGGGTTTTCACCGATGCTACGGTCGTTATAACGCACTTTCTCCCGACCTGGGTTGACTTTTTCTGGGAAGACACCATCAGACGGGTGGATGTACTGAATTTCTCCGTTGGGATAAATCCGGTAAATCTTATAGTCTGTGATTTTCAATTTCCGGAGTTGCTGACCGCCCAGAAATATACCATATTCCTTACGCGCCAAGTACAGCAAGTTTTGCCCTTGGCGCATGATGGCAGTGCCACCTGTAGGCATTTCAAAAGGCTGTTCCTTGGGGCTAGTCCAAGTGATAGCGTACTTTTCTTCCTCGAATGCTTTTGTCAGTAAGCCGCCAGTGCTGCCACCAAATATTGGGGTTTGTCCAGAAAGTGTTTCTGCCATAAAAGTTTTACTCAACGTTTTTACGGCATCCTAACACCGCAACTAGGATCATATTGCGATTGTGTTATAGACTGTAACAGTTTTTAGGGAATGGGGCATGGGGCTACTGGTACAGTACGCTCGCTTTCCGGTCAATTGCTGATTTTTCGTGCTGATGATGGGGCATTGCTCCAAGGGATGCGTGGGAGAGCGGAAGAAGCATGCGTAAAATTCCATGCCCCATGCCCCATGCCCTATGCCCTATGCCCCATTCCCAACTCCTCACTTTTATGACTAATGCTGGGTACGGTAAAGTGAAACTTACTGCCTTGGTTTTTGCCATCTGATTCTGCCCAAATCTCACCACCCCAGCCATTGACAATTTGGCGGCAAATTGCTAAGCCAAGACCAGTACCACCAGTGGTACGGCGCAGCGCTCCTTCTTCTTGATAGAAGCGGTCAAAAACGACTTCCAGAAGATTGGGTTCAATACCGCGTCCGGTGTCAGCTACGGTGACCTCTACCATTTGATTGCGGTTGTGGTCAGATCTAATGATGATCTTTCCTTGTGGAGGTGTGAATTTGCAAGCGTTATCTATGAGTTTGGCAAGTACCTCCACTAACCAATCACCGTCAGCTCTCACCAAAGGCAAGTTCTTGGCAAATTGAGTTGTGATTTTGGGCAGCTTTTGGTTGGCGCTGCGGGCGCGAATGCGGCTAAGTGCTAAATCCACACACTCTTGTAAGGTGAGAGATTCTGGATGCCATTCTACCCGCCCACTTTCCAAGTTGGAAAGAGTCAAGAAATCTTGCACGAGTTTTTGCATCCGTGCTGAGTCAGTAAGAGCTGTGTTCAGCATGACCTGCTGCAACTCCAAGGGCATATCTGGTTCACTGGCAAGGCTTTCTAAGCACACTTGAATCGTGGATAGGGGGGTGCGGAGTTCGTGCCCAGTAATAGCTATTAGGTTGCTGCGGGTGCGGTCAAGAGCTTCTAGCTGCTGGTTGAGATCTTCTAGGTTGGCATAAGCTTCTGCTTGAATGAGAGCTACTCCCACAGAGGTAGCGATCGCTTCCACCAGTTCAAATTCCCCAGGTTGCCAGTCGTGCAAATGCTCACGGCAATAGTGTAACTCGACAATGCCCAACAATCTTCCCTGATACAACACTGGTTCCATCAACCAAGAACTAATAGTCAACCTTTCAATCAGATTCGCAAGTGGTTTATAACTGGTAATGCGACGGTCAGTTTGAGTATCGGCAACATAGATGCCCTCACCCTTTTGTACGACTTCCCGAAACAGGGGATTGTTCTCCAAAGACCAAGGTTGCCCCAAAACTGATAAAACGCCAAAACTCAAAAACTCGTGTTCAATTATGGCTTGGTAATCTGTTGCTTGAGCGCGGTAGATGAGACAGCGACAAGCCTCTAGGTTTTGTCCCAGTTCTTGCGCCGCCACTTTGAGAATTTCTTGGGGATTAAGCGATCGCCTAATGGCAGTGCTAATGGAGTTGACCAAGCGTTCTTTGCGTGCTTGGGCAGCGATTGAACGGTAGGCTTTGTGCAGCTTATATTGACTTGCTTGCAGGTAAGTCACCAAGCGCTGTACAAAGGGGTCAGTGTCGATGTCGCAAGCATATTCTGTGATCTCGGCTCCTGATACGCTTCTAGTCCTCCCTATGCCATACCTCCGACGTGCCTGCTTTATTTTCAGCGCCAACTCTGGTCTGTAAAACGAAATCCTGTCTAATAGCAATTCGGCTACTTTTAGACTGACTCCCCGTTCTGCTGTCCAAATTCCCTCAAACCTCCGCGCCGTATCCATATCTACACTTGGGCTGAGATCCGGTAAGTGCCTATTTTTGGTAAGGGATCCAAGGCTTTCCCGGCAAACCAAGCAAGTGGCATAGTTTTGGGCGATTACTACCAAATGCCACTCTTGACTTAAGCCATCCTGTGGCTGAAAGGCTATCTTTTCGTAGTGTTCTGAACTGTTTGTGAAATCCGTTTCTGGTGCAGCTAATACGTATAATTGATTACTTCGCTTAGCCAGTCGTTCATAACGATGAGCTTCCTGGCGGTAGAATCGCTCTCTTTGGAAGCTAGCAATTACTAGTGGCTGGTCTAAAGTGGCAGCCAAAACCTGATCTTCCATCGCGTGGGAAAGCGCCGTTAGTGAAGCCTTAAAATATAGCTGGGGCCGCAGGTGGGGTAGAGCCTGTAGCAGATCACTCAGCATGGAAGTTGAAATGCTGCTCATCAATGTCGTTAAAAGCCCAATCTGGAAAAGATCCACGTCACAGATGCATTGTACAAATTACAACGGGATCTTAAGTTAACGAGATAGTTGCAATATGTAAAGAATGGTAAAAAGCAACTGAGAACATTAACACAGACCGCGCTTTGCTGCCCCCTGGTCCCTGCTAACATCCCCTCCTGCCTTCCACCCAAGTCTTTTTTATCCATTTACTGACATTGGAACGTAAAGTTTTAAAACAATAGATTACTAGCCCAATATACATTCGCGGCTAGCACGTCATCAAACAGTTCCTACTAGTACAGCGGACGCGTAAATAAAACAACCATTCAAAACGGCACAAAAGCCTGGAATATAATTCTTTTGACTTTTGAATGAGTGACTTTTGACGAACGCTTAGGGGTACTAGGCGAGTTGTAGACTATGGCATAAGGATAATATATTTCTTAGTTTCCATCCCTGACAAGGATTAATCAGGAACCGTTTCCATACCTAATAGTAAAACCCTGATAGGGTATTAAGCCGATTATAGCAATCATAAATTATTCGTGAACAATAGATGATTTTGTAGGATGGGCATTGCCCACAAAGTCTGTTACTGGTGGGCAATGCCCACCCTACTAATAATTTTACAAATCTGATAGGACTGCTATATACACTATACTTAGCTTGATTTTATTTTCTGAAAAATGATCACCGTGTCAAACATAGTTTATCTTCACAAAACTTACCAATAACTTGCACAAACTTCGTTTTAGTTTTTCTTTAAACATTGCTGCTCAAGATGTTTTTCAAAACAGATTGTAAAGAAATTTATCAAAGAAAACGGCGAGGAATCCCAACGCTGGTCAGTCTGTGATGAATCGACGCCTCGCCCTTCGGGTGACGCTCGTGCCTCGAAGATCGCAACGCTTACGCCAGTTGCTCTACTTGGGGAAACCCCAAGACCGCACTGGCTCAGCGTTTCGGGCGACAGGCGCCGGGCATAGGAAACGCACCCATGCCCCATGCCCTATGCCCACGAAATCCCACCCCTAGAAGGAGTGGGATGAGTTTAATTTCCCCTACTATTTCGCTTAACCAAAAGATTACTGAGGAGCCAGCACCCAATGTACGGCTCAGCCTGGAGAATGCGTTGACTGGCGTTGCTGAGTCCCTAGGTAGGCAACGGAATGGTGCGCAGATTCGCTTGTTCTGGAGTGGATTGCTAAATATAGCTATTTCATGTAATATTACTTTATTAATGAATTTTCCAATCTATTAAAACTATGTGACCCATCTCAAATTATTGTCTTTTACTCACAGCAGTTGAGTCTTGAATAACTACTGAGTGAGATGGAAGCAACCCAGAAAAAGCCTTGATGAAGGGACTGATTGCACAAAGTTTTTATACATGAAAGCCGAAAGAATCATTCCTTAATGCCTTAATCTGCAAATGTACTTGACTTTAGTTCCACCATCAGGGCTTGCACCAGTAAAAACAAGGCTTGGTATATTAGCCCACACTTCTTGAAACTATTAGTTTCTTGGTATGGTTGATTTTTCGCAGATTTCCTGGGCTAATATGCTGATATTTACCAGCTCAGGTGAAATATGAGAATTGCCCAAATTTCTCCTTTATGGGAGCGTGTACCTCCCTTTCGATACGGCGGTATTGAACTAATTGTCGAACTGCTTACAAATGAATTAGTTCGGCGCGGTCATGATGTCACTCTGTTTGCTTCTGGTGACTCGATTACGAAAGCAAAGCTCAATTCAGTCCATGACCAAGCTCTAAGACTCGACTCCAACATCAAAGAGCCGATGATTTACGAGCAAATGATGTTCGCTGAGGTTTATGAACAGGCCCAACATTTCGATATTATCCACTCTCACATAGGCTGTTCTGCCCTTCCCTATAGCAGTTTTGTGAAAACACCGACTGTACACACAATGCACGGTATTTTCACACCCGATAACGAGAAAATGTACCGACGCTTTGCTTGGCAACCTTTCATCAGCATTAGCGAGGCACAACGAGAACCGCGCTTAGGCTTAAACTACATCCATACCGTCTACAACGGCATTGACACAACCACCTACTCGTTCCATAGCGAACCTACACAACCTACTTATCTGGCTTTTGTGGGGAGGTTCTCTCCAGAAAAAGGACCAGTGGAAGCAATTAAAATTGCTCGTGGCGCTGGCTTACCTCTGAAGATGGCAGGCAAAATTGATGTTGTTGACCAAGATTATTATCGCGAACAAGTAGAGCCGCTCATTGATGGCGAACAGATTCAATACTTGGGTGAAGTTTCCCACGAAGAAAAAGTGAAACTGCTTAGTGAAGCATCAGTGACTTTGTTTCCTATCTGCTGGCGAGAGCCTTTCGGTTTGGTTATGATTGAGTCAATGGCAACGGGTACACCTGTAATTGCTATGGGGTTAGGCGCTGTACCAGAAGTGATTGCCCATGGAAAAACAGGTTTCGTCTGCCACTCACTAGAAAAAATGATTGAGGTTATTCCAGACGCAATCAAACTAGACCGTCAAACTTGTCGGGAAGACGTTATTAGCCGCTTCAGCGTTAAGTCTATGACTGACGAGTATGAAAAGGCTTATGGGATGGTGCTAGGGTAAAAACTTAGTTATGAATAGCAGGGTGGGCATTGCCCACCTTTCTAGGTAATTGCTGGGCAGTGCCTGATTACTGTTCATTGGTTACGTAGTCCTCGCATATTGCCTAATTTACTCTTAATTTAAAACTATATAAACTAATTTCATTGATATATAAATTATCTAAATTTAATATGCTAATTATAGATCAATACAGTTCAGTTAGTTAGTATTCAGTCCCTGAACATCAGAACTAACCCCCCTAAAAAGGGGAACTAGTCACCCTTTTTAGGGGGGCTGGGGGGATCAACTCTTTAAGTGAACGGTATTGAATTATGGATAACAATTCAAATCTCAATCAAGTTGCACTTTACACTCAGTAAAAGGGCGACTCTCAGACTATGGCTGAGTCTTACAGTGCTGCGCCTCCCTAGGTTAGCAGCCAATAAATCAGCCAATAATCCCAAACTTTGACCTGGTAGTTCAACTTGATGAAAATTTTAGAAAGGATATATTGATAAAGATTTGATGATATGGGTTTATCCATCTCCTCTAATCGACCTGTCTATGATTATTATTGATTTTGCTTAAATGGCTCAAAATAGTTATCAAGAGCGTCTTGTTTCCTGTTGACGCTGACAAAACCACAAAAATATAGACCTGTACACGGAATATTGACTAATGACACCGGATTCGCTGATGACACCGGAAAAAATTTTTCTAGACGGAAAAACTTTTGTTCCTGCCGACCAAATACCCATCCCAGAGTGGCCTTGCGTTATAAGTGAAAGACAGCAGCTGACACTTACGGTTAAAGATGATGATTTATTTTTTGTAACAGACACTTTGGGGAACATTTCCGGCTGTTCCATCAACGATGGTAACCCCAGCATGGGACTGTTTTGCTGTGATACGCGATTTATCAGTCGTCTAGAGTTGCAAATTGAAGGACACTCACCTGTACTACTCAGCAGTACTGCTGATAAAGGTTTTTCACTCTCAGTTCTGTGTACTAATCCTAGAATAGACGAGCGTCTTAGAGCTGATACCGTAGGTATTCGCCGGGAACTTGTGCTGAACGGAGCACTATTTGAGGAACTAGAGATATCGAACTATAGCACAACTTCTCTGAGCTTTGAACTAAGTCTGAGCTTTGATGCAGATTTTGTTGATTTATTTGAAGTTCGAGGCTATGGCAGGGATCATCGGGGTAGACTTTTACGTCTTGTAGAACCGACGCATGAAGAAGGATTACCCTCTTGTGTTGACGGCGTTTCCTCCCCCCAACAGACTCACTCACCCACCCATAGAGAACAATCCTTGACACTCGCCTATCAAGGGTTAGATGGCTTGCTGATGGAATCCCGCATCCAATTCCAGCATCGACAACCAGATTATTTCAAGGGTTATACAGCTGTTTGGCAGCTAGAGTTGGCTTCTCACGAAACCCAAAAGTTGGGCTACCGGGTGAACCTGTTAACAAACAACAATTCCAGTTCCACCGTTAGTGCGGCTGTCACCTTAGTACAGGCAAAAGCCGCTGAGTTGATGGAAGAGCAAAACTGGGTGCAGCAAATTACTCGGATTCGCTCAGACAAAAGTACGTTCAATCGAATTATTGAGCGGGCTGAGCAAGATATGTATTTATTGCGCCAGTCCTTTGGTAAGCATAAGACTGTTTCGGCTGGGGTGCCTTGGTTTTCCACACTTTTTGGCCGGGATTCACTGATTACAGCTTCCCAAAGCTTAATGTTAAACCCGCAAATCGCCAAGGAAACTCTGATTCTACTAGCGGCATACCAAGGCAAAACTGACGATGAGTGGCGTGAAGAAGAACCGGGTAAGATTTTACATGAATTGCGGTTGGGGGAGATGGCTCGTTGTCAGGAAGTTCCCCATACTCCTTACTACGGTACAATCGATGCTACTCCCTTGTGGTTGATGCTGTATGCCGAATACTATGCTTGGACTAATGATGTGGAAATCCTAGAGCAACTTTGGCCTAATGCTCTATTGGCAATGGAGTGGATTGACCGCAACATGAAACAAATCGGCTACCTCAGCT
Organism: uncultured Stigonema sp.; assembly: GCA_964657905.1. GTDB lineage: Bacteria > Cyanobacteriota > Cyanobacteriia > Cyanobacteriales > Nostocaceae > Stigonema. The sequence continues at coordinate 931 of CAZZXJ010000064.1, read as the reverse complement.
ATTTCCGCACATCCAAACGGGGTCTTGCCAACCAAGGCTGGAAAGACTCTGGCGATTGTATGGTTAACCATAAGGGAGAGCTAGCCAATGGACCAATTGCTCTTTGTGAAGTGCAAGCTTATGTCTATGCTGCGAAATTGCGGCTAGCAGAAATTGCCAGAATGAAAAAGCGGCTTGACTTGGCAGAGCGCTGGCAAGAAGAGGCAAGAAGCCTTAAGCTTCGCTTTAACAGAGACTTTTGGATGGAAGAGCAGGATTTTTGCGCTCTGGCTTTGGATGGAGAAGGCAAACAGGTGGATAGTATTACGTCAAATCCTGGTCACTGTTTGCATCTAGGCATCTTTACACCAGAAATAGCTTATAGTGTGGCGGAGCGGTTGCGGGCACCGGATATGTTTAATGGTTGGGGCATTCGTACTCTGAGTAGTCTCTCACCAGCTTACAATCCGATGGGCTACCACATTGGTTCGGTATGGCCCCACGACAACTCACTGATTGCTATGGGATTGCGATCGCTTGGTCTAATCGATCAAGCCTTGGAAGTATTTGAAGGGTTATTCGACATGACTAACCAGCAGCCCTATCAACGCCCACCCGAACTGTTCTGCGGCTATGAGCGCAACGGTGATGGCGCACCTGTGCAGTATCCTGTTGCCTGTACCCCTCAAGCTTGGGCGACTGGCAGTATCTTCCAATTACTACAAATGATGGTAAACTTGGTTCCTGACGCTCCCAACAACTGCTTGCGAATTATCGACCCCGCTTTGCCAGAGTCGATTAACCGCTTATCACTAAACAATTTGCGCGTCGGTCCCACTATCCTCGACTTGGAATTTGAGCGGAGTGGTACTACGACTGCTTGTCGTGTTGCCAAGAAACGCGGAAACCTCCGAGTAGTTATCGAAGCTTAAGAAATTATGAATTATGAATG
>CAZZXJ010000063.1:0-16996 GCA_964657905.1 uncultured Stigonema sp. | reverse complement strand
ACGACATGATGCGAGTGGTGCTATCGATTAAAGCTGGTTTGGTTATGCCTTCGACGCTTCTACGTAAGTTGGGTAGCTACAGTAAGAAAAATCGCCTCTATCAAGCATTCCAAGAGTTAGGTAAAGTCGTGCGGACTATGTTTCTGCTCTCTTATATTTCTAATGTCAGTTTAAGGCGGGAAATTACTGCGGTAACAAATATTGTCGAGATGTATAATGCTTTTCTCGACTGGGTATTTTTTGGTAAGCTTGGAGCCATTACTGAGAATGACCCTATTGAACAAGAAAAACGGTTAAAGTATCTTGATTTGGTCGCAAGCGCGGTTATTTTGCAAAACACGGTTGATATGTCGTTAGCGATTCAAACGTTGATGTCACAGGGAGAAGTGATTCCAATGCGACATCTTGCTGCTTTGAGTCCATACGGAACTAGACACATCAAAAGGTACGGAGACTATGTAGTGAATTTACATAATATCCCCCAACCATTTGAGGCGGCGATTAATCTCCCACCCGAAATCTTTGAAATGTAGAGCCAGCAAGCGTTTCCAGACCATCTTGCAGGTTTTTACACGTATCTCGGCTCAATACCAAATGCGTTTGTGCTTGCTCTAAGGCGACTTGTAATTGCTCGGCTAACACCTGTACGTGCGGTATTGCCATCATGGTCATGTGATTCCCCAGAACTACATGAACCTCTACAGTGCCAGACATCTCCTTCCAACCTAATGTCGGCTCGTTTAGCATCTGGAGAAACTCCTCAATATCACCCTCTCTTTCATCAATATCTTGGGCGCGGAAAAGGGCAATACGAGTTGGAAGCACTCCCGAAGGCAAATAAGAACGATGAGCTTTCAGGGACGCCATGTATACTTGTACTAGCCCGCGAATTAACGTTATTTCTGCATCAGGTGGTAACAAGTTGACCCGTATTAACCGTTCTTTAAGATAGTGCAATTGCTGCTCAGCAGTCAAGTCAGCAAGAGTTTCTTTGGATACCTCCAAGTTCAAGGAGAACATGTATTCAATGTAGCTGGCAAAATCAAAGAGATTTGCTGCCTCCTCTTCATCGGAACAATTCGGCTTACTACCACTAATTGGCGCAAGAGCATCGATAATCGCAACTAGAGCTACTTCATGTCCCATTTTTCGTAGCTGTTGTGCCATCTCAAAGGCAACTACACCTCCAAAGGAATGCCCTCCCAGCAGGTAGGGACCATTTGGCTGAAGAGTCTGCATTGCTTCAATATAGTAGGTGGCTATGTCTTCCACCCGAATTAAAGGCTCTGATTCGCCATCCAGACCTTTTGCACAGAAACCGTAGAAGGGTTGGTCAAAGCCAAGATGACGCGCTAGCTCATACAAGTAAATCACATTTCCACCAACTCCAGGCACGCAGAAAAATGGTCTTTTGTCACCGCTAGACTGAATTGCTACTAAGGGAGACCACGAGAAGGAATCTGCTGATGCTCGAAGACAACTCGCAAGCTGTTCGATAGTCGGGCTAGCCAAAAGTGTCGCTAAAGGCAGATTTAGACCAAAGTGCTGCTGAATCTGAGCCATTAGGCGTACAGCTAAAAGCGAATGACCGCCTAATTCAAAAAAGTTATCGTGAACTCCAATAGTGGAAAGCTGCAAAACTTCTGACCAAATGCGCTGTAGTTGCTGTTCGACTGTGTCGCGGGGAGGGACAAAGCCCCTTGAGTCAGAAGGAGAGCTATCTGGTGCTGGTAAGGCGCGACGATCTACCTTACCATTGGGTGTTAGTGGCATGACGGAAAGCACTACTATGGCATTAGGCACCATGTAGTCGGGGAGCTTTTGCTGTAGGAAGTGACGTAGTTCGCGGCATGTGGGTGGGACTTGAATAGGGACAATATAAGCGACTAGACGCTTGTTGCCAGGAATATCTTCTCGGACGATAACCACCGTTTCGCGCACGCCGGGGTGATGCGCGATCGCTGCCTCAATTTCCCCTAATTCGATGCGGAAGCCGCGAATCTTCACCTGGTTGTCAAGGCGACCGAGAAACTCAATGTTACCGTCTCTTAGGTAACGGGCTTTATCACCAGTTTTGTAGAGGCGGGAACCTGGTTCATTGTTAAAGGGGTTAGGGATGAATTTCTCTAGAGTTAACTCTGGGTGGTTAAGGTATCCACGGGCAACACCAGCACCGCCAATATGCACTTCCCCTGGAACACCGATAGGAACTGGTTGGAGATGGCGGTCTAAAATGTAGATTGACGTGTTGGCTATGGGACGACCAATGGGTGCGTATGTTTTCTGTGGCGGGGACTGGCATTTGTACACAGTACTCCAAACTGTTGCTTCTGTTGGTCCGTATTCATTAAAAAGAAATGTGTGACCAAGCTGCTTAGTGTGAAGTTCGATCACCTGTGTTGAACAAGGTTCTCCGGCTACGATAACGGTACGTAAGCTTCTAACAAGCTGTTGTTGTTCCTGCTCCAACATTAGAGCATAAAGAGATGGGAGACTCAGCAAATGTGAAACTTGATTTTGGGCGATTATCTTTGTCAGTTTTAGAAGATCTTGCTGGAAGTTTTGTTGGGGGAGTACAAGAATTCCACCAGAGCACAATGTCCAAAAGATACCAGCGACTGAACTGTCAAACCCGAAGGACGAAAGCAATAGAAAGCTTGTGACTGCTTCGCTGTAGTAGAAAATACGGGCATAAGTCGATTGGCTCAAGTTGTGATGTGTGACTAGCACACCTTTGGGCTTGCCTGTAGACCCAGAAGTGTAGATGACATAAGCTAGGTTCTGGGTCTTCACTCCACTACTTGGATTCTCCTGGCTCTGGTGCGTTATTGCTTCCCAGTCTGAGTCTAGACAAATTACTTGTGACCAGTGAGACGGTAATTCCTCAACTAACCGCTCTTGGGTTAATAACACCGACGGTTGAGCATCTTCTATCATCAACGACAGACGGTCGAAGGGATAGGCTGGGTCTAAGGGCACATAAGCACCACCAGCCTTGAGGATGCCAAGTAATCCTACTACCATTAAGGGCGATCGCTCTACACAAATCCCTACTAGCACTTCTGGTCTTACGCCAAGGCGTTGCAGGTGATGTGCTATTGTGTTCGCCCGTTGGTTAAGCTCTCGGTAGGTCAACTGTTTATCTTCAAATACCACCGCTACTGCATCGGGATTTCGCTCCACCTGTTCCTCAAACAACTGATGGATACACTTGTCTTGGGGATACTCAGCCCAAGTGTTGTTCCACTCTACTAATAGCTGATGGCGCTCTCGAAGAGTTAGCAGAGGTAATTGTGAAACCCGCTGAATAGGATTAGCTACAATTCCCTCAAGTAACGTCTGGAAATGTCGAGCCATACGAGCGATCGTACTGGCATCAAACAGGTCAGTATTGTATTCCCAGTCCCCGATTAGTCCCTTGTCGGTGTTAAAGAAAGCTAAACTCAAATCAAACTTTGCTGTAGCCGTTTCTACCGCTACTCGACTCACCGTTAAGCCTTCCATGTGTATCTGGGGCAGGGGTGAGTAAAGCTGTAACATTACTTGGCACAGCGGTGTGTAGCTCAAGGAACGCGCTGGCTGCAATTGTTCTACTAACTTTTCAAACGGTAGCTCTTGATGAGCGTATGCTCCCAACGCCACTTCCCGCACTCTCAAAAGTAGCTCTTCAAAACTCGGATTACCCGATATATCAGTCCGCAGCACTAAGGTATTGACGAACAATCCAATCAATCCCTCAATTTCGGGGCGATCGCGGCCTGCGTAGGGCGTGCCTACGCAGATATCGCTCTGCCCTGTATAACGGTAAAGCAATGTGAAGAGCGCCGCCAACAGCGTCATGAACAAAGTGACTCTAAGACGTTGACTTAAAATCATCAAAGCTTCTGTTAGTTCATGAGAAAGTACTTGTCGGTAAGACGCCCCGTGGAACGTTTGAGTTAAAGGTCGCACTCGGTCAGTTGGTAATTCCAATAAAGCTGGCGCACCCGACAATTGTTGCTTCCAATAAGCGAGTTGAGACTCCAGTACGTCTCCCTGTAGCCTCTGCCGCTGCCAAACAGCAAAGTCTGCATACTGAATGGGTAGCTTTGGTAGCTCTAGAGACAAGTCATTGCAGTAGGCTGTGTAGAAAGCTACTAACTCCTTGACAAATACGCCCTCTGAATGACCATCCCAGACAATGTGGTGTATTGTTAGTAGCAAGAAATGTTCTGTCTCTGTTAGCTGAAGCACAGAAGCTTGGATTAACGGTTCTCTACTAAGGTCAAAAGGTTGCTGGACTTGTGCCCTTGCTTTTAGCCCCCAAGCAATTTCTCTCTCACTCTCAGGTATCTCACTTAAATCTAAAACTTGCACACTCAAGGTCACGCTTTCAGCAATAACCTGAACTGGCTGCCCCTCAACCGTTGCAAAGTTGGTACGTAAGGCTGAGTGGCGTTGGATAATCTTGTTAAGGCTTTTCTCTAAAGCGACAACGTTCAGAGAACCCTGAAGTCGCAGAGCTAGTGGTTCGTTGTAGAATGGGCTAGTTGGCTCCAACTGGCTCAAGAACCACAGTCCTTCCTGGGCAAAAGACAGAGGCAAGTTCCTCCGGAGCAAAACAGGTATCTGGGGTATGGAAGTATCGCTTGCGTTGCTCTTTTTTTCTAGCAACTTTACAAGCTCTGCCTTATGCAATGCCAGTAAATCACGCAAGTCTGGCGTTAGTACTCCTTTTGCAGCACGCACACGCAACTGCTCATCCTCAGTCCACAACTTCACACCCTGCTCGGCAAGTTCAGCTATAAATTGCTTAAGATTCATATAACTAACGTCGGGCTGATTAACTCGATCAACTTGACAAATTCAACCGTTTATGTAAAGACGTGGCAGACAACGTCTCTACATGGGCTTGGAATTAGACTGATGATGGGCAATTAAGTAGACATGATATCATAGGGTGATTTCCTCCATGTCCTCAGCAAGTTCACTGGATGAGGGCGCATCCAGCATTATTTTGGCCAATGCTAATTCCTCAAGTATTAGCTCTGCTAGTTGAGAAATTGAGGGACCCTGCATAATTGTCACTACAGGCAAGTTCATCCCCGTCTCCTGATTGAGCCAACTCCTCAGTTCAATCGCCATTAAAGAGTCAAATCCCAGATTGGTCAGGGACTCAGCGATGTCAATTCTGGCGGCAGAAAATCCTAGTACCTTGGCTACTTGTTCTGTAATGCGAGACTCCAACAACTGTTGACGCTGTGCCGGCGTCGCCGATACGAGGATGTTGCGGAGCGAATCACCTTTGCTGTCCTGTTTTGTCCCTTCCACGGACTGGCGACCCAATCCCTGAATTTCTACCTGGAAATCTGTAAAGAATGGCCAGTTCGCCGATTGTCCTTTCAAATAACGCGACCAGTTGATGGACGAAACCCCAACCTGTACAGGGGAATCCCAGAACAACTGCTCCAGTGCCTGGAATGCTGGTTGAGTGCCCATGCTTTCCTCTCCTTTCTGACCTATGTGATCAAGTAATTGGCGTTGAGCTGCTATTCCTATCTCGCCCCAAGCTCCCCAGTTGATGCTCGTGGCTGGTAGTCCCTGCGCCCGACGATAAAATGCCAAGGCATCCAGAAAGGTATTGGCTGCACAGTGGTTGGCTTGACCAGCAGAACCTAACAGAGCGGCAGTCGAAGAAAACAGTACAAAGAAGTCTATTGGCAGATTTTGGGTTAATGTGTGTAGATTCCACGCTCCTTGTATTTTCGGAGCCATCACTCGCTTGAACCGCTGCCAATCAAGCTGTTGTAGTATGCCATCATCCAGAACGCCGGCGGCGTGGATAATCCCTCGCAAGGGCCAGGGCGATTGCTCAATTTCAGCCAAGGCTCGGGCCACTTGCTCGTAGTCAGACACATCGGCTTGAGCTACGACCACCCTCGCCCCAGAGCGTTCTAGCTCCCTTAACTGACTCTTGACCTCAAAGGAAGGCTGCGAGCGCCCTAACAGCACCAAATGCCGCGCACCGCGTTCTACCAAAAAGCGAGCTACTCCTAAACCCAGACCCCCCAGTCCGCCAGTAATCAGATAGCTGCTATCCCCACCGAAGCTGACACTAGGACTAGCAGAATCACCGCTCTTGGTCTGGTGACGGCGTACCAGTCTGGCGACATAACGAGTTTGAGAGCGAAAAGCGACTTGGTCTTCTGTATCGTCTGACCCAATTTCCTCAAACAGGGTTGATGCCTCATCCCCCGTTGCTTCTGGGTCTAAATCTATTACCCCGCAGTTGAGTTCGGGGTGTTCCATACAGATGGCTTTGTGCATCCCCCACAAGGGAGATTGAGCAACTCCTGGAAGGTGGTGACTGTTCACGGCCTGCGCTCCTTTGGTCACTAACCACAGGCGCGGCGGTTGAGCAGATTTCTTAACCAGCGCTTGGACTAAGTGCAATGTGCTGCCACAGCCTTTGGTGGAGGCTGCCTCTAAGTCGGCTGCTGTTGGGGCATTAGCTGCATCTAAACTCCAGCAGTTTACCACAGAGTGTAAGTCAGGCACAGCCGCAAGCAGCCGCTCAAAGTGTTCTGGACTAGCTGGGTCTATCCTGAATTCAAAGGGAGCTATCTGTTCGTACTTTTTCCCTGGGAAAACTAGGGTACAAACCTCTCCAAGGGAACGAAGGAGTTCACCCAATTGCTGACCGACGCCTTGACTATCAGCCATCAGCAGCCAGTTCTTCGGTATAGCTGACTGGGGCAACGCTTCCGCTTGCGCTACAATCACTGCCGTCTGAAGCAAGTTTCCTATTTTATCGGGTAGATCTACATCATTAAGGGAAACACTCGCGGCTTGTTTAAAGCCTACCTCCTGTAACAGTTCCTGCCACTGCGAAGCACTTATCAAGGGGTAGTCGGGTCGCAACTCGCTGTCGCTAAACTTCCACCACCCTTCGGTTAACCCAAATGTCAGATCCCCCCAACGTACGGGAGCCGTATCTTCCACCAGCACCAGTATTCCGCTAGGAGCCAACAACTGCTTTACTTGTTGCAGAGTCTGACGCAAATCGCTGGTGGCGTGCAGGACATTTGCTGCCACAATTAAATCGTAATGATGAGGTGTAAATCCTTGCTCAATCGGGTCTTTTTCAATATCCAAAACTTGATATTGCACAAACGGGTAATTTTTAAACCTTTCCTGCGCTTTTGCCGTGAAAAAGGCTCCGATGTCAGTAAAGACATATTCTGTGCCCTCGGCATTTAGATGCGGCAGGAGATAGGAGGTTGTTGCACCAGTCCCAGCCCCAATCTCTAAAATCCGCAAGCCCCGTCCTTGAGGCAACCGCTCTAAGGCAGATAACACCGTTTCTTGTACTAGGGTATTCGTCGTCCGCGCATTTGGGGCATCCTGATACAGCTTAGTTAGTGTAGTTGTGTCTCCTTCAGGGAATAGTAGCCGCAGGGGGTTGCACTCTCCTCGGAGTACCTCAGCCAGTTTACATCCGCAACGTCCCAGCAAGGTTATCTCGGCTTCAGCCTCTGGGCAAGACAGGGAAGCGATCGCCGACTGTGGATTTTGAATTTCAGGAGTGGAGACCACTTCCCAATATTCGCCTATGTGTTGGAGTATCCCAACTTCAGCTAAAATATCTAGCAAACGTCCTAGCAGTTGCTGGTGTTGACTGACCACACCCAACTGCTCGGCTATTTGGGATCTGGAAAAGCGTTCTTTGGGTTGAAATTCCCATCCCATTTGCCGGAAGGCGGCAACAATGTAAGCAACGCTCAAAACTTCGAGCCCAGCTAATACTTCTCCATAAACTGCCCAAATTGGCTGGTTCATCAGCTGAATTAAATGGGACTGGAGGCGATCGCGGATTTCTTTTGGAGCAGGCAAGTAATCTGGTGGAAGACCATAACCCACCTGGGGTCGCCACTCTACCTCATAAAGCCAATTTTTCCAGGATTCTTCTAGCGAGATACGTAACAGTGCTTTGCGGCGGATTTCTATAAATTGCATACCATCTAGAGCTGCAAGTAACTCCCCATCAGAAGCTACCAGGCGAAAATCGGCGCTCACGTTCGGTTGAGCCGACCCTTCTACTTTCAGCCATTGGGCATGGCACCACAGGCTTTTGCCAGGACGATCCCAAACCCGCAAACGCTTTACGCCTACTGGTACATGAGAAATTTGTTGGTCTTCAGCAGATGGAATTACTTGTAAAGTCTGAAGCTGTAAGCACGAGTCTAACAACGCTGGGTGTAAGTGGTACTTCCCTACTTCTGGCACCAATTCTTCCGGCAGACGTATCTTGCCTAGAGATCCTTGTTCGTGCTCCCAGATTTGTTCAACTCCCAGGAAGGTGGGACCATACTCAATTTGCAGCTCTTTATTCCATCGGTACAACTGTTCAAGGGAAATCTCTTGGGTGCATAGCGCCCTCATTGCCGCCAAATCTACCCGATCTAGCACTTCTTTTTCTTTGACAACCAACTTGCCTGAGGCATGCAGCGTCCAGGATGGTTGACCGTTGTTTTCATCGGCGCAGGGAGCGAGGCTATAGATCTTAAAGGAGTAGATACCAGATTCTTCTGGGGTCACAATCGTCTGAATGGTAATAAATTTACTCTCCGGCAGAACCATCGCCTGTTGGATGAATACATCCTCTAGCCAAAGATTCTCAGACTTGGTAATAATAGCTGCAGCTGCCAACGCAATCTCTAAGTAACCTGTCGCTGGAAAAATCGGAGTCTCAAAGACGCGATGGTCTTTTACCCAGGCAGGGGAGTCCTGACTAATTTGGGACTCGAAACGAATTTCAGCCGTTCCTGCTATGTATAACCGTTGACCCAGCAGCGGATGAAGATAATTGCTGCGGATACCATTGTTCTGGAAAAGCGCTTTAAACCCATTCCCACAATCAGTCGCTTCTATCCAGTAGTGTTGTCGCTCGAAGGGATAGGTTGGCAGTTGCAGGCAACGACGAGAATAGTCTTTGTCAAAGCCAACCCAATTTAATGAGACTCCACGTACATATAACTGTGCTAAACTAGTTAGTAGCTGCTGCCAATCGTCTTGCTCCGGATGCAAACTGGCAAGCCACAGTCCTTTGTGTTCAGGTAAGCACAAGCGACCCATTCCCAACAAAACGGGTTTTGGACCAATCTCTATTAATATCTCTACCCCCTGCTGTTCAAGGGTTTTCATGTTCGCAGCAAATTTCACGGGTTGCCGGATATGACGACACCAATACTCCGGTTTAGTAATTTCATCTGTTGCTAGTTCGCCCGTGGTATTGCTCAGGAGTTGCAGCTGTGGTTCAGAATATTTCACTTGTCGAGCAATCTGCTCAAATTCTGCCAGAATCGGCTCCATCAACGGTGAATGGAAAGCATGGGAGACATTTAATTTCTTGGTCTTGATTCCAGAGGTTGACAACTTGACACAAACAGCGTTAATTGCCTCGTATTGACCAGAAATCACCACACTTTCTGGACCGTTAATAGCAGCGATTGAGATTTCTTGAGCAAAGGGTTGAATTAGAGTAGCAATTTGCTCTATACTCGCCATTACCGAAAGCATCTCTCCACCAGGGGGCAAAGCCTGCATTAAACGACCCCTGTGGGCAATTAGTTTTAAGCCATCTTCCAAGCTGAAAACTCCGGCAACACAGGCAGCCACATATTCTCCAACGCTATGACCCATGACGAAATCTGGTTCTAAGCCCCAAGATTTCCATAACTGGAACAGAGCATATTCCAGAGCAAATAAGGCGGGTTGGGTATAGGCTGTCTCGTCGATTTTGGAGGGGAGATTCTCCCCTTGTTCGGGATAGAGAACCTCAAGCAGGGGTGTTTCGAGATAAAGACGCAGAATTTCATCACACCGGTCAAGGGTTTTTCGGAAAGTGGGCGCTTGTTGGTAGAGTTGGTGTGCCATCCCCACATACTGCGAACCTTGACCCGTGAAGAGGAAAGCGATTTTATTGTTTGTGTTTACACGCCCCTGAAGAACTCCTATTGTTTCTTGTCCTATACTGAAGGCAGCTAACTTTTCTCGTACCTCCTCTGGTTGCGAAGCCACCACACTTAGCCTGTAGTTGAAGTGCGATCGCCAGGTATTGGCAGTAAAACAGATATCTCCTAGCTCTAAAGTCGGATTAGCAGCCAAGTACTGCTCGTACCGCGTAGCTAACTCGTTTAAAGCGGACGATGTCTTTGCCGACAAACAGAGCAGGTGCACAGGACGTTCCACTGCCGCTGGCTTGATATCCAAGCAAGGTGCTTCTTCAAGTACGACATGGACATTGGTACCGCTAAAGCCAAAGGAACTTACCCCCGCCAGCCGACTCCCACTCGACCAAGGCATCCGCTGTGTTGCCACCTTTATTGGCAGTTCATCCCAGTTGACGTTAGGATTAGGCACTTGGAAGTGCAAAGAGGGCGGAATTTCTCCATGTTGCAGGGAAAGCACTACTTTTATCAAACTCGAGATCCCAGCAGCGGCTTCTAGATGACCGATGTTGCTTTTCACCGAACCGATGACTAAAGGATGTTCTCGCTGAGAGAACACCGCTCCCAGCGCCCCCACCTCAATTGGGTCTCCCAAAGATGTCCCAGTCCCATGAGCTTCTACATAGCTTACCTGCTCCGGTTTCACGCCTGCATCTTTTAGGGCTTGGCAAATCACAGCTTGCTGAGATCTTCCATTAGGTACTGTCAAAGCACTGCTGCGACCATCTTGATTAATTGCACACCCACGAATCACAGCCAAAATATTATCTCCGTCAGCCTGAGCATCCTTGAAACGCTTGAGTACAACTATACCACATCCTTCTCCACGACCATAACCATTGGCACTTGCGTCAAAAGTTTTGCAACGACCGTCTTTCGACAACATTTGAGCTTTTGATAAAGCAATACTCATATTGGGTGATAGAATTCGATTCACTCCCCCAGTCAGAGCTAAATCGCACTCTCTGTGACGTAAACTTTGACAAGCTGTATAAAATGATACTAATGATGAAGAGCAGGCGGTATTAACAGAAAAACACGGTCCGGTTATACCCAAAAGGTAAGACAATCGACCGCTCGCTGTAGCATGAGAAGCACCTGAGTCTGTATAGGCATCAATTGCTGTAGTACCTCGCTCAAACAACAATTGCAAATAGTCAGTAGTATCTATACCTATGAAAACACCTGTTTTCGGTGTTAGCCTTTCAGGCATCAAACCTGAGTTTTCCAGGGCTTCCCAGCTCACTTCCAACAGCAAGCGTTGCTGAGGGTCTAGGTTGTTGGTTTCTCGGACAGAGAGTCCAAAAAATTGGGGGTCGAACTCATCAAACTGCTCGACAAACCCCCCGAAACGGGTGTACATTTTCCCAGGAGCATCTGGATTCGGGTCGTAATAGGCATCAATATCCCAGCGGTTTTTTGGCACTTCTGATATTGCATCCACTCCATCGCGGAGCAATTGCCAAAACTCTATAGGGTTATTAGCACCAGGAAATCGGCAGCCCATGCCAATGATGGCGATGGGTTCGCTATGCGCGTACTTCAAGGCATCGACTTCTGATTGCAATTTTGCAATCTTTTTTGAGGCTTCTTTCATTAAAGAAGCATAGTAATTGTCTGAATTATTACTCGTCATAGTTGGCTTTAGTTCAGATTAAAAAGGTTACAAAATCCAACAAAGTTTTTCCCAATTGCCCTAGTGGGTTGATACAGAACACCTGCATTACACCGTATATTGGGGCATTCTGGTGCTTAGCTCAATCCAAGTTGTTTGGCAAGTTGTTGGGCGATTTCATCTACAGATGCATCCTCGTTGTTATCTAAGTCCTTAGTAGCGTCCATCATCTTCACTTCCTTTTGCTCTAGCTCAATAGAAGAATTTGCCGAAAGAACCGAGTCAGGTATCATCAAAGCTGAAAGTACTTCTTGAGCCAGATAATCAACAAGCTCTTCCACTGTTGGATAGTTAAAGACCAAGGTTGAAGGAAGAGATGAACCCAAGCTAGTTTGTAGGCGGTTTCGCAATTCTATAGAGGTCAGCGAGTCCATTCCCATCGCGAAAAAGCCGCACTTTTGGTCTAGGGGATTCGAGGGATTCCCACCTAGAATTTGGGCGACGTGAGAGCTAACATGAGCCATCAAGAGAGCCTTGCGTTCCCGAACAGGAACTGCCTCTAATTTCTGGCGAAACTCAACTGTACCCGATTGCTTTGATGGCTGCTCAGATAGGTTGGTAAAATTCGCGAAGAATCGCGAGGCTGTCCATTGTTCTTCCCGGAACCGCGACCACTTGAGCGGTACGACACCAACCTGGACAAGTTGTTCAAAGAGCAACTTCTCCAAGACCTGCAATCCTTGGTCTGGGGCTATAGCTCCCATTCCTATCCGATTGAGTCGCTCAATTATCTGTTGATTTCTCGCTGCGGCTCCTATCTCGGACCAAGGTCCCCAGTTGATACTAGAACCTGGTAGTCCCTGTGCTCGACGATAAAATGCCAAGGCATCCAGAAAAGCATTAGCAGCAGAATGGTTGGCTTGACCCTTTGAACCTAATAGGGAGGCGATAGAAGAGAACAGCACAAAGAAGTCTAACGACTGGTTTTGGGTTAATGCGTGTAAATTCCACGCCCCTTGCACTTTCGGAGCCATCACTCGCGCAAACCGCTGCCAGTTTTGGTGTTGCAGTACGCCGTCATCCAAAACCCCAGCAGCGTGGATAATTCCTCGTAGAGGCGGTGCAGATTGCTCAAGGGAAGCCAGCAAATGGGCTGCTTGCTCGTAGTCAGATACATCGGCTTGGGCTACGACCACCCTCGCGCCAGAGAGTTCTAGTTGCTCCAACTGACTGCGGATAGCAGGCTTAACGGCACTGCGCCCTACCAGCACCAAATGTCGCGCACCACGTTCCACCAAAAAGCGAGCTACCAGCAAACCCAAATCGCCCAAGCCGCCAGTAATCAGATAGCTGCTATCCTCATGGAATCTGACAGGAGCGGCAGCGGCATCACCTATTTCTTTTGGCTGCGTAACCACGACCTTACCAATATGCTCGGCTCGCTGCATGTAGCGAAAGGCACTGACTACTTCTTGGATAGGAAACTCCTTGCGAGGTGGAAGATCGAGCTGCTTTAGTGCAAACTGCTGACTTAGGTGGTGCAGCATCGGCTGAATCAAGGCTGGCTCTTGCAGGCATATCTGCCCTAAATCGATGCAATGGTATGAAATATCTGCTTTCAACTCTCTAACTCGTTCGGAGTTCCAAACATCCCGTTTCGCTAGTTCCAAAAAGCGACCTTTTGCTGAAAGAACCGACAAGCTTTTTTCAATAAACCCTTCTCCTGTCAATGAGTTGAGTACGATATCTACCCCAAGACCTGATGTGTCAGACATCACCTGTGAGGCAAAATCCAGCGTCCGGGAGTTGTAAATGTGTTGCACCCCCATAGACCTGAGTGCAAACCATTTGCTGGGACTGGCTGTAGCAAAAACTTCGGCTCCGGCAGAAGCAGCGAGTTTCACGGCTGCCATTCCAGTTCCTCCCGCTGCCGCGTGGATCAACACTTTATCTTTGGCAGAGATGTTGGCCACTTGGTGTAAAGCATAGTAAGCGGTCACAAAGTTTACCGGAATTGCGGCAGCTTCCTCAAAACTGAAACCATCGGGCATTGGTGCTACTAGCTCAGACTTTACCCTCACATATTTACTGAAACTGCCAAAGGCGATCGCCATAACGCGATCACCTACGCGGTAATCTTCCACCCCTTCCCCGACGGCAACTATTTCACCGGCACACTCTGTACCCAGTTCGCAATCTCGTTCAGAAGGCAGCAAGCCTGAAGCATCCAAGATATCTTTAAAATTCAGCCCTGTGGAACGTACCCGAATTTCTACTTCACCTGCGCTGAATTGATAACGGTTTGTCGGCACCAGTTGCAAATTATCCAGCGTTCCCAGTTCCGACATCTCCAAGCGGAACGACTCCGAACGTAACCAGCTAGCTCTTGGTTGACGGCGTACCAGTCGCGCTACATAGCGCGTACCGTCACGAAAAGCGACTTGATCTTCTGAAGTCCCTGAAGTTATTTCTTCAAGGATTACCCTCGCTGCATCTGGCGCTTTGGGGTCTAAGTCCACGCGCACGCATTTCAGTTCGGGGTGTTCTAAGGCGATTACTTTCCCCATGCCCCATAAGGAAGATTGAGTTAATCCCGGCACGTTAGAGGCAGTTCCTACCGCTTGCGCCCCTCGCATCACTAACCACAACGAAGGAGGTTCGGAATAGTTCTCAACGAGTGCTTGGACTAAGTGTAAAGTGCTCCCGCAGCTTACCTTTGAGGCAACCTCCAAGTTCGAGCCAGCTTGGGGTGGCGGTGCATCTAAACTCCAGCAGTGTACCACTCCTTGCACACTTTCAGCAGCTTTACAGATCTGCTGAAAGTGTGCGGCATTAGCTAAATCTATCCTGAATTCTTGGGCAGTTATCTGTTGGTATTCGTTTCCTGGAAATATAATAGTACAGTTATCTCCAATTGATCGCAGTTGTGCTGCTAACTGCTGACCGATATTTTCACTATCAGCCAAAATCAGCCAGTTTTTCGTTGTGTCACAAGCGGGCTTAACTGCGGCAGCTTGTGCCACGAGCGCGGCCTGTGGCATTAAAACTATTTCCTGGGTAACACCGAGTTCTGGCTCAATGGTTACGATTTCTTTAAACCCTATTTGCTGTAAGAGTTTCTGCCACGAGCGCGTAGGTAGCAAGGGATAATCCGCTCGCAAGTGGTGATCTGCAAACTTCCACCAACCTTCAAGCAACCCAAATGTCACATCCACCCAATGCACGGGAGCAGTTCCTTCCATCAACACCAGCATTCCGCCGGGAGCTAACAACTGCTGTACGTGTTGCAAAGTCTGATGTAAATCGCTTGTAGCGTGCAGCACGTTTACTGCCACTATTAAATCGTACTGATGGGGTTTAAATCCTTGAGACTGTGGGTTCTTTTCGATATCCAAAACTTGATAGCGCACAAACGGGTAATTTTTAAACCGCTCCTGAGCTTGCGCCACAAACAAGGCTCCAATATCGGTAAAGACATACTCGGTTCGCTCGGCTGGTAGATGCGGCAGGATGTAATTCGTTGTAGATCCAGTACCTGCGCCAATTTCCAAAATTCGGCATCCGCGTCCAGTAGGCAAACGCTCCAGTGCTGATAAGACGGCTTTTTGCACCAGAACGTTCATTGTCCGCAACATGGGGGAGTGCTGATAGAATTTGGCTAGAGTTGTTGTGTCTCCTTCAGGGAATAATAACTGTAGCGGATCAAGCGTTCCTTGGAGTACCTGTGCTAGTTTGGAACCGCAACGCCCAAGCAAGATTAGCTCGGCTTCTGCTTCTGGGCAGGATAAGGAATTCATCACCTTGTATGGGTCTTGAATTTCAGGAATTGAGTTGACTTGCCACTGTGAGCCAGTTTGTTGGAGGATTCCCTCGGAGGCTAGCATTTTGAGCAAATGCTCCAACAATTGCCAATGTTGACTGACTACACCTAAGTGCTGGGCTATTTGCTCTGTGGAAAAGCGCTCACCAAGCTGAAACTTCCATCCCATTTCCTGGAAAGCCGTCAGAACATAAGCAACACTCAACGCTTCGAGTTGAGTGAATACTTCCCCATAAACGGCTATGCTGGGGTGACTTAATAACTCAGCGAACTGGGGCCGGAGGCTAGCGCTAATTTCTGAGGCAGTTGGCATATAATCCACTGGGAAGCCATATCGCACCTGGGGTATCCACTTCACCTCATAAAGCCAATTCTCCCAAGATTCCTGTGGGATGCCTAGCATGGATTCACGGCGGACAACCTTAAGTTGCACGCCTTCTAAAGAAGCTATTAGCTCTCCTGAAGCCGAAATCAGTTCTAAATCAGCGCTGACAATCTGTTGTTCTGGGCGTTCGTCCCTTTGGGACGGGCGCTGTGCGCCATCGCCCTCTACTTTCCATAGCGTTGCATAACTCCACATGGAGACGCTAGGACGACCATAAACCCGCAGGCGTTCTAAACCTATTGGTATATAAGTATTTTGTTTTTCTAACTTAGGGCAGATGACATCCATTACCTGTAATATAATGTCCGACAATACAGGGTGCAACTGATAGTTTTCCAGTTGCGAGACCACTTCCTCCGCCAGCTTGATTTTCCCCAGAGCTACGCCTTCATGGTAATAAAGTTGTTCTATCCCCCGGAATCTTGAACCATAATTGAAACCCTGCTCTTGAAAGCGTTGGTACAACTCAACCATTGGAAATTCTTGAGTGCATTGCGCTTTGAGTTTAGCCAAATCTACGCGATCTGCTACTGGCTCTTTTCCTTTGGTAAATAGCTTACCTGAGGTATGGAGTGTCCAGGATGGTTTCCCCTTGTTTTCCGCAGGAGGTACGAGACTATAAATCTGAACCGAATAGACATCAGCTGACTGTGGAGTCAAATTCACCTGAACAGTTTTGACTTCCCTATCCTGCCAAATCATCGCCTGCTTTAAGACAACATCCTCCAGCCAAATATTCTCAGGTTTGGCAACGCTAGCGCCTGCTGCTAAAGCCATTTCTAAGTAAGCTGTTCCTGGCAGAACCGTTGTCCCAAAAAGACAATTGTCTCTCAGCCATACTGAGGAGTCTGGACTGATTTGGGACTGGAAACGAATCTCTTGAGTTCCTGCTAAATATAACTCTTGCCCTAGGAGAGGATGAAGTTTGTGGTTGTCGTCACCATTGTGGAAAAGTGCGCTATTAGCATATCCCTTCTCGGCTTCTACCCAATACCTCTGTCGCTGGAAGGGGTAAGTTGGTAAGTTCAAACGACGACGAGAATAGTCTTGGTCAAAGCCCAACCAGTTTACAGAAACTCCATGCAAGTAGAGTTCTGCTAAACTGGTTAACATCACATGCCAATCGTCTTGCTCCGGACGCAAACTGGGGAGCCAAAGTTTATTACTATCGGGCAGGCAAAGGCTCG
>CAZZXJ010000062.1:0-17299 GCA_964657905.1 uncultured Stigonema sp. | reverse complement strand
AAGCGGCAGTTTCACGACAAACGTTGCCCCAAGTCCAACCCCTGGACTCGTAACATGAACCGTTCCGCCATGTAGTTCAACTAGCTGGCGCACGATCGCCAGTCCAAGTCCCAATCCCCCATAAGGTCTTGTAATAGAATTATCACCTTGACGAAAGCGTTCAAAGATGTAGGGGAGAAACTCGTCACCTATTCCGCAGCCTGTATCTATTACCGTAATTTCCACATGAGAGTTGATTCGTGCCAAGCGAATCTCAACCCGTCCACCCTTGGGGGTAAACTTGACAGCATTGATCAGCAGGTTCCAAACAACCTGCTGTAGACGTCCCGAATCACCAGACACTGCTCCTGCCATCGGGTCAAGCAGTGTTTGAAGTTGAATGTGTTTTGCATCAGCAGCAGGTCTTACCGTATCAATGGCAGCCTCAATCACAGTTACCAGATCCACAGGGTAAACATTTAAGCGCAACTGACCTCTGATAATGCGGGAGATATCCAGTAGGTCTTCAACGAGCTGTGCCTGCGACCTGGCATTGCGCTCTATCGTTAAGAGGGCACGAGCCGTCGTTGCTTCGTCACACTTGTTCTTTTGCAAGACCTTTGCCCAACCAAGGATAGCAGTGAGGGGCGATCGCAACTCGTGGGAGAGAACTGCTAGAAAATCATCTTTGATCCGGTTGGCTTGCTCTAATGCAAGAGCCTGTTGCCGCAGTTTATCCTCCGTTTGTTGGCGTTCCGCCTCGCGATGCTTTGCTTCGCTGATGTCTTCCATCAAGCCGTCAACCACCGTTTGACCATCAATAGTGCTGAAAGTTGTACTCAGCCGTACCCAAATCGAACTCCCGTCAACTCGTTGCAGTTGCACTTCACAATCACAGATCGGTTCGTTTTGCTTGAGCGGATTCAGCATCTGAGCATAAATCTCTGGCTGAAAATAGGATGCAAGCGGTTGAACTGCTTGAGCTTCTACTAAAGACTCCGAGCCAAGCAGACGTCGAAATGCCGGATTGCTCTCTAGTAAACAGCCATCTAAAGTTAAACGAAACACCCCAACGTTGAGTTGATTAAGCAGGGTTTGAAAGCGGTTCTCCATAGTCCCTACTTTTTGTTGAACTGCAACTCGCTCCAATACAGAGCGTGTGACAGCTGGTAACCGAACATAGTGCTTGGGGGACTTAACGACATAATCATCCAATCCAGATTTCATCGCTTCTACAGCAGTCTCCTGAGTAGCGCTATTGGTGAACATAATCACAGGACAGCTAGGGTAACGACTCTTGATAAAACGCAGAACAGTTAAACCATCACTCCATCGCAGTTGATAGTCAGTAATTACCAGGTCAAAGTGTCCTGTTTCTAGTGCTTGGGTAAATTCTTCGAGTCTAGCGATTTGTTCCACTTGTAAGTAGGAGTACTCGCGCTTCAAGGCTCGAACTGCCAAGATCCTGTCTTGAGGATTGTCGTCAATTAGAAGAATGCGTAACATATGGCTACAAATCCGCTTACATCAAGAACAGTGGGATAAGAATATAAACATCAGAGGCTTTTCAGGCATTTCCGATTTGGGGCTTCTCATTGAACATCATCCAGTGCATATTGAGAGTTTTTACGATTTCTACTAGCCCATCGAAAGCTACAGGCTTGACCATGTAGGCATTAGCACCCAGGTCATAGACGCGATTGACGTCAGCATACTCTTTAGAAGAGGTCAGCACCACAACTGGCAAGCGCTTCAGTTCTGGTTGTTGTCGTAGCCACAATAGTACTTCAGCACCAGACTTGCGGGGTAGCTTGAGGTCTAACAGGACCAGTACGGGCAAGGGATATTGACTGCGATCAGTATAAGGTCCTTGTCCGGATAGATAGAGTACTGCTGCCTCTCCGTCATTGACGACCTGAAACGGTTTAGTAATCGCAGCCTTGCGAAAAGCTCGCTGCATCAGGATGACGTCTTGGGAGTTGTCCTCCACTAGCAAAATAGTGTCCGGCATTGTTGATTATTTCCCTGAGGCATAAGGTAAATCTACCCAGAATTGGCTTCCCTGTCCAAGTTGCGACTCGACTCCAAACTGACCGCCCATCCGTTCTATCCCTTTAGCTACAATTGCTAAGCCAACGCCCGTGCCAGGATAAGCCTCAACACCATGTAACCGTTCAAAGACACGGAAAATCCGCTCCTGATACTCAGGAGCAATGCCAATTCCGTTGTCTGCTACCCACAGGCGTATCCAGTCCTGTCGCGACTCGGTCCACATACGCACTTTTGGTTGTACCCCCGGTTCCACAAACTTCAAGGCATTACTGAGTAAATTTGTGACAATCTGGATGAGTATAGAGCTGTGAGTCATGACTTGCGGTAGGGGTGCGGCAACCTTGACGGACGCTTGCCGCTCCTGAAGCTGTGTACTAAGTTGTTTTAGTGCTTCTTCAGCAACATTAGTTAAATCAACAGGTTGCAGTTGAATTTGGGCACGAGTGAGACGACTGTATGCCAGCAGATCAGAAATCAGGGTGTCCATCTGTACAGCAGCCTCTGTGATGTATTGGATATATTCTTGCCCAACAAAGTCTAATTGGTCGCTGTAGTCCTCTAGCAATGCCTGAGCAAAGCCTTGCATGGTGCGTAGGGGTGCCCGTAAATCGTGGGAGATCGAGTAAGTGAACGATTCTAGCTCTTGATTCATTTCTTGGAGTTCTGCAGTGCGCTCTACAACACGCTGTTCTAGCTGATCGGTGTTGCGTTGAAGTTGCTCGCGTAGCAAAGATTGTTGGATGGCGATCGCTAACTGCGCTGCCACCTCACGAGCAATATCCTGCGCTTCAGTATCAAAAGCGGCTGTCTGAGTCGTGGTCAGGTTGAGTTCTCCAAGGAGCGTTTTTTCAACCAGCATGGGAACAAACAGGCAACAGCGAATCCCCTCCAAGCGCAGCTTTGCTAGAACAGGCGTACTGGACTCAGCAGTTGCCAAGTCTTCTATATAACGAATACCTTGGGGCAAGCTTGGGTTCGGCGCAAAGTCTGCCAGTGCCATCTGAGTGCCTTCAGGAGGTTGCAATTCTCCGGTGGCGCTTCTGCCTGCTACGATGTGGCTTGTTCCTTTCTCAAAGTTAAATAGGGTAACAAATGCCTGCTGGTACGGTACTAACTGATACATTCGCGTTACTGCAGTTCGGATCAGAACTTCAATAGACTGATCTGATAGAATTGCCTGGTCAATCTCGTGTAAAGTGGCTAATCGTTGGGTTGAATGTTGAGCTTTTTCAGTCTGCTCTTTGCTAGTTTTCAAGGCATTCTCATAACTCTGAGATACCCTTAAAAGTTGCCACCAGATAAAGTAGGCAAGAAAGCTACCAACTCCAACCGACAGGATGACGCTGGTAAAGATGACGCGCTTAGTGGTCTGCCGGACAGTTTGGGTGCGCTGGTTGCGTAGATCCTCTTCGGTGGCAATAAAATCAGCAATTTGGGTTCGCATGGCGTTCATGCCTTGTTTGCGAGCTTTAAGTGCTGATAGAGGTTCAATATCACCTCGTTGTTTATGGGCGATCGCTTGGGAAATGGAGCCGCTCCATGCTGTCTGCTGTGACCTGATCTGCGTTAAGCGCTGACCCTGACGGGGATTGTCTGAGACTAAATGACCCAACTTATCAAAAGCAGTATTGATCACCAAGCCTGCTTCCTGGTAAGGTTCAAGAAATTCTGACTCCCCTGATATCTGATACCCGAGTACTCCCGTCTCAAGATCCAGTAGCAGTTTTTGAAGGCGATTTGCTTGAGCAATTACTTGGTCAGTATGGTCAACCCATTGCATAGCTGAGAGCAAGCGGGTAATCTGCCAGATTGAGGCTCCTGATAACAGCAGCAATAGGAAAATTGGTAGTGCAATGGAGCTGGTTAGCTTGCGCCTAAATACGGCTTGAGAAATTTGCAGCATTTGAGTCAATGCTAGTTGGAAACTTTGAACGGTTGGACTTGTCCTAATTTAGATGTAACTATTGAGGCTGGCAATCATCATCGCAAACAAAAGGAACTAATCTTTTTACAACAAAGCACTGGCATTTCTTGCCAGCAGGTCGTAAAAGTAGGGTGTAACAGTAAGGACAATTACTCCTTTTTTATTTAAGTTTTGATAACGCAATCTTAAAAAAATCGTATAGCTTGTGTCAAATCATCTGCACAAACCATTCAATCATCTTAGTTTTGCTGAAAAATTTCCTCAGGAAGAATACAGAAATTAAACTTTAATCAAAATAAAATTTCTTTAAGTTTGGTAAGTTTAAGGGTTTATTTTTAAGTATTAATACTAATTTATAAAGTGGTTATTTAAAACATAGTATCAGCTTTTCACTGGCAAATTAACTATGCAGTTCCCTCCAAGTTTGCTCAATATGCTTCCCTTGTTCATCTGGCTTACCGAATGTTGATTCTCTAATACTGCGTGTAAGCACTACCAGAGGATGTCGCCTAATCAGCGTACAGGTACGGAGCGAACCTGTGCCGCACTTGCTGGTTTGTCAACTCGTGACACAAAGCCATGAACTTTTTGTTCAAACTTTGTCAGAATGACTCTTGGTTCTAAACAATCGCATTCCATTAGCAGTAACAAGCAAGGAAGTTCCTGTATCTGCTAAGACAGCGACGGCTAACCCCACAAAACCAAAAGTACCCAGTAGTAAGAACAGTCCCTTCGTCACAAGTGAAAAGACAACATTTTGTTGAATCACAGACACGGTGCGGCGGCTCAAATCTACTGCGTAGGCAAGTCGTCTTAGGTCACTACCTACTAGCACTACATCTGCTGTTTCTAGAGCAATATCAATTCCACCTACCGCAAAACTGATATCCGCAGCAGCAAGTGCTGGAGCATCATTGATGCCATCCCCAACCATACCTACGACCCCATGACGACGCAACTGTTGAATCGCTTGCAGCTTATCTTCGGGTAACAGTTCCGCCTGATATTCTTTAATGTTAACCTGTTGGGCAATCTCCTTGGCAACAGCAGCGCGATCGCCTGTCAGCATTACCAACCGTTTTAACCCAGCCTGCTTCAGCAATCGCATTGCTTCTGTTGCTTCTAACCGTAATCCATCAGAACAGGCAACAGATCCTAACAATCCCATTTGATTTCCCACCAGTAAGGGTGTTTGACCTTGGGTTTCAATTTTAACTAATAAAGATTCGGCTTCTATTGATAAGGAAATGCCTTGATCTGCAAATAAACGCCGATTACCAACAAAGTAAACTGAATCACCAATTTTTGCCTCAATTCCTTTACCTGGTATGGCGGTAAACGAAGATGGAGTTTGTAACTCTATTCCGTTAGATTTAGCCTCAGTGACAATCGCTTTAGCCAGGGGATGTTCGGACTGCTGCTCTAGGCTGCCAGCAATCAGCAACACTTGCCCTGAACTCGTCCCACCAAAACCATAAATCTTTTGAACTACTGGCAATCCCTGAGTAATTGTTCCCGTTTTATCAAAGGCAAGGATATTCATTTTCCCTGCGGTCTCTAGTGCTTTGCCGCCTTTGAACAAAACACCCTGACGGGTAGCCGCACCAATAGCACTGACAATGGAAACTGGGGTAGAAATTACCAAGGCACAGGGACAAGCGATTACCAGCATCACTAGCGCCCGATACAGCCAAACGTTGAAGGATTGAGCAAACGCTAAGGGCGGAATTACGGCAATGAGAATTGCGATCAAAATCACTATCGGGGTGTAAACTTCTGCAAACCGATCTACCCACTGCTGTGAGGGGGCGCGGCTTCCTTGGGCTTGTTCCACCAGACTAATAATTTTGGCAACGGTGGTATCGCTTGAAGTGTGGGTAACTTTGACAGACAAAAAGCCGGTCTGATTTAACGTCCCTGCAAAGACTGAATCGCCAGGGGCTTTATCATCTGGGATTGACTCTCCTGTAATCGGAGACTGGTCAATGGCGCTTGTACCAGAAACAACTACGCCATCCAAAGCCACGCGCTGTCCTGGTCGAATCGTCAAAGTTTCGCCTACTTGAATACTCTCAACGGGAACAGTGACCTCCTGATTCCCTCGCTTGACGGTAGCAGTAGGTGGAGTCAAATTCATTAGGGAGCGAATCGCGTTGCGGGTGCGACTAAAGGTGAAAACTTGCAGGGTTGTGCCAGCAGAGAACAAAAACAGAACCAGAGTCGCTTCAAACCAGTCTCCTAAAATCACTGCCCCAATCACCGAAATGGTCATCAGCAGATTCATATCAGCGCGGCGCAAGCGTAACTCAAACAGACCTGCCCGTGCAATAGGATAGCCAGCAACTACTATGCCGATGCCATAAAAACCCCGTGCTATCCAGACGGGTAGCGCTAAATATGGAGCAATTAAGCCCAGGACTAACCCCATTCCCGCTAAAATTACGCTTTGTCCCCGGCGGTTGCTAATCCAGAATTTCCAGTTCGTTGGAGCAGGATTTTGAGAGGGCTTCGGGGCTGGATGAGCATGGCAATCGTCGTCATGGGTGTGACGGTGGGAACTTGCCTCAGGACTCTCCCCAACCGTGTACCCCAGACCTCTAATCCGGTCATAGATTGCTGTCTCACTCACGATCTGCGGGTCGTAGGACAGTTGCAATCGTTCGGTGGCAAAGTTAACCGACACATCCTTCACACCTGCTATCTGCTGCAAGCCAACCTCAATTGTCTTGGCGCAACTACCGCAATCCATTCCGTTAACTTTCACTTGTAGCCTCTGAGCAGAAGCTACTTCAACGTGTTCATGGTCATGGTTGTGGTCGCCGTCACAGGAATTGGTGTGATTGTGGGGCTTTACCTCACTACTTAGTTCAACTGTATAACCCAGAGTGCGAACTCGGTCATAAATTGTCTTTTCACTGACTTGCTGCGGGTCATAAGACACCTGCATTCTTTCAGTGGCAAAGCTGACTGATGCTGACAAAACCCCTGCTATTTGCTGCATGCCAACCTCAACTGTCTTCGCACAGCTACCACAATCCATGCCACCAACTTGTAAAGAAAGAGTTTTGAGTCCGGAAGTTTGAGTCATAGCAGCTCTCTAAATAAGACGACAAAGTTGACTGCAATTATTCTAATACAATTATTGAGCAACTGTTCAACTGTACAATGGTAATCAATTTCAGTTACTATTGAAATTGATAATCATTGCTTTAACAAAACTTAGTATGAACAAGCACAAGCGAAACCCAGAACTCGATCTACTCGATCTCACTGATACACCTACCTGTAATACCCATGTAGTGCATATAGACAATGTTCGCTCAACTCAGGCACAAATTCTGCCAACGGATAAGGCACAACAGATGGCAGAAGTCTTTGGGGTGTTGGCAGATCCGAACCGCCTGCGCCTCTTATCAGCTTTGGCTTCTCAGGAGTTGTGTGTTTGCGATCTCGCAGCATTAATAAAAATGAGTGAATCAGCCGTTTGCCATCAACTACGATTATTGAAAGCCATGCGTTTAGTTAGCTATCGTCGATCAGGTCGAAACGTCTATTACAGCTTAGCTGACAGTCACATCATCAATCTGTATCGCTATGAAGTAGAACACTTAGATGAATTAAGTGTTTAGCTGCTGATGTATCTAGTTATCAATGCTCCTAGAACTTTTAAAATATTTTAAGTCATGGCCACTAGGGATTTTTGATACCAAGAGACTTCTAAGCTGAATGATACTTTTATCAAAGAATTGCCTTGAAATTGATAATCATTACTCATGTCGTGATCTCCAAAAAGTCTCCTGTCTTGTAAAGGCTTAAATACGACCGTTACTATGATAAAATATGAGATCTGGCTGTTTCTAGTTCTTAATTAAAATGATTCTGTAGGGAACAGATATGTGGCAATCTTACGTCATTATTAAGGGCTAGTTTAAGCCACATAAATTTTACACCAGTGGCTAAAGAAATTTTAGCAACATTTTTGTTAAAATCTATACAAATTTCCTTGATAAAAAAATCCGAAAAAACATTATTATTCCTGATAAAAATTCACTTGACCGGCAACAGTTAATCAGTTAATCTTAGCAGTCAGTAACGTTCTTCTATAAATGTCAATGAACAAAAAATTAAAATTGGCTTTGCTTGCCAGTCCCACGATTTTTACCTCTCTGCTGTCTATGGTAGCGGTGGTCAATCCTGCCCATGCCTATTCGCCAGTCATCCGCATGAAAGACGGTGAGGCGTGCATACGTCATCCACATGTTAGTTACCACAAGTTTGTATGTATGCGGGTTACACAGGCAGATCGAGTGTCTCACTCTACACCAGCATCTCAAGTGAATTCGGCACAGGGATCAGACAAAAATATTGCCATGCTCAACTTTACTGAAGCAGAAAGTGATAAGGCGATCGCCTTATTTGGCTGCGACTGCCCATATTGTATGAATGCTTTACGAGCGCTGCAAAGTCAAGCGCCAATGGTATACTAGATTATTTAATAATGTCAAAATTCAAGTTTTATACACTTATTAGCGCTGGATTGCTGATAAGTGTAGTTTTTTATGGATTCGTGCCTCAGGTTCTTAACGACCTTCCCACCAAGCTAGGGCAGCAAAAAGCAGATATAGTAATCCGCCAATTACTGTAATTGTTCGCTCTGAGATGCGTTTAGCTAGCAATCGACCTCCAATGACAGCAATCCCCGTACAGATAGCGTGACCTAGAACCGACCCGGCAATCACTCCAATCGGATGATAAGTGGCAGCTAAGGCGATGGTGGTGATTTGGGTGCGATCTCCCCACTCTGCAATAAAAGTTAGACTAAACGCTTCACGGAAAATTGCTAATCTAGTCTTCTTGTGGGGCAAATTAGACTCTGCTTTATTAACAAAAGTAGCCGCTTCAAGTTCCTCTTCTCCTTCTGATTTGGCTGATATTCGACTTGCGTCATACAATAATTTCAACCCAAAGAAAACAAATAAAGCGATTTCTGCATAGTGAACATAAATCCGAGGAACTAAAGACAAGATGTTTCCGGCTAGAACTGACACCATAGTCATTAATCCCAAACCAGCCAATACTCCCCAAAATATTAGGGAACGAAAAACCGAATGGCGCATGGCTAGGATCAGGGCTACAAAGAAAGTCTTATCGCCAAATTCAGCAGCGGTAATGAGTAATAAACTTGCAGTAAAAGCGGTTAGCATTCCATCAAACTCCTCAAAATTAGTCTATTTGAGTGAGCTTGATGAGAGCAAAAACACTTCACCAAGCTCACATCAGATGTGAACTTAGTGAAGGTCTCGCTCCCAAGTG
This sequence comes from uncultured Stigonema sp., assembly GCA_964657905.1. Lineage (GTDB taxonomy): Bacteria > Cyanobacteriota > Cyanobacteriia > Cyanobacteriales > Nostocaceae > Stigonema. Next base: position 8,031 of record CAZZXJ010000062.1, on the reverse strand, counting down.
TTAAAAAACTTGTCACCTGAACCAGGCTATGATAGCCAGCGTGTTGACTCAGGTGGACTGGCACGCGAAAGAACGCCAGCAGCTACTCCCCTTCATATAGTGCTAATTATATACCCTTTTGAAATTATGTAAAGTAGTTAGACTTTTGTTAATTCAACCGTAAATATTAGGCGAATTATTCTCATATTTATTTCACATTATTCTCATGCTTATTTCATATTTATCGACCATTGTCTCTCATATTTATTTCATAATTGAGCCTAAATACAAGACACAATCTGAAGAACTTCATCCTATACCTAAAGAAGATGGGTTTAGAACTCGGTTGTCTGTAAAATTGCTCTGAGCAGCATAAGTCATTTCCTTTGGTTCTGGCTTCTTTTGGAATTCTCATGAAACGTAAATCAGCACGTTCTTACGCACCCCTCTCGATTGTCGCAGCGCTTTTCGCTATGGCACTGAAGGAAGAGCGCATATTTTCTGACTAGATCGGTGGCGTTGTTCTCGGATGCTGCCGAATCACCCGTTAATCTAATTACAGCACTGGTAGCATTATGGGCGCTGACATTAGCTGCCAAACCACCCGATGCCTCACAAATCTAGAAATCCAGATTTGTTGCTGACTGGCAGTCATTAGATTTACATAATTTTACAAATATTTTTAGATAATGGGGAATGGGGCATGGGGAATTTTCAGGGTAGGGGTAAGGGTAAAACTTACTTACCCCTATGCCCGATTACCAGCTTCTCGCATCCATAATTACTTTCTTAAGACTAGCAAGTTTTATTATGCCCAGTTCCAAAATCTTAGCCACATCTTTCGACTATCAAGGAGTTTACCCCTGCCCAGTGTGTCGTTTAGGTAAAATTACTCATTTAACCTTGATGGAGGCTATGGCTTGTGACTTCTGCCAACAGATTTTTACCGTTAATATAGAACAACAGCAACTCAAGATGCCTTCTAGGCAACCTCCACTGATTTGGCGTTGGAATGGCTTTAATTGGACAGAAGCCCATCTAGAAGGAGTGGAATTTGGTTGGGGTTATGTGCTAGCAGCAGTTGCATTTATACTTTTTCCCACGACTTTGATTGGGATAGTAGCTTACAATTTTCCACCCCATCCTGATACTCCATTATCTTGGGTACCGTATATCTGGACAGGATTAACCTTTTTATCGCATTTAGCAATTATTGTTTGGCTGTTTATCGAAGTTTATCAGATTCCAGTCAGAGCATATGGTCGAGCTATACGACAGCGCTTGCTGAGTCGCTGATGTACGATAAGCACCTCTTAAGAGGCGTCCTGCTTCATTATCTGATAAAATTCATTGTGGATCAAAAGTCTTATGAGCGATCTGGATCGGTACTATAGACTCTTAGAATTGACGCCTGAGGCAACACTTGAGGAAGTGAACCAAGCTTACAAAGACTTGGCTTTTGTATGGCATCCTGATCGTATACCAAAAGACAATCCCCGCTTACAAGAAAAAGCCCAAAAAAAGCTGCAAGAAATTAATGAAGCTCGTGAAAAATTGCGTTCTTTAAAAGCCAAGTATCAAACTAAGGCTAAAGAGGTATCAAATACAGAGAAACCACCCCAAAAAACCCATCAACCACCCAAAGCCAGTTCAGATTTAAGTGGCAAAGACTTCAGTGGGGCAAACTTGAAGGGCAGAGATTTATCTGGCAGAAACCTGAGTTACGCTAACTTGAGTGGTGCTAATCTCAGCGATATTTTTATGCACAAAGCTAATCTTAGAGGTGCGAATTTGTCTGAAGCCAATTTGTTTAGGGCAAACCTTCTTTTATCTGACCTCAGAGAAGCAAATTTACGCTTTGCTAACTTAATTGCAGCAGATCTGAGTGGAGCAGACTTGCGTTTAGCCGACTTGACGGGAGCGCGGATTTGGTCTGGCGATCGCCTGCTCGTTAAACTAATTGGAACTAACTTGGTCGGGGCGATTATGCCTGATGGTAAAATCTATGAGTAAATAGTCAATTGTCAGTAGAGCAACTCACAACTAACAAATTATGAACGTTGCGATTATTGGTGGCGGTTATGTCGGTTACGAAGTTGCCCAATATTGGCAGCAAAGGAAATCTTTTGTTGTCACTGCTACTACAACTACTCCTGAACGTGTTCCACTACTGGAAGCAGTAGCCCAAAGAGTCCTAGTAGTACAAGGCAATGACCCAGATCAGCTAAAATCAGTATTGAAAAATCAAGATGCTGTGCTGTTGAGTGTCGGGGCGAAAGATGCCAATACGTATGAAGAAACCTATTTGCACACTGCTCAAACTTTAGTTTCTGTCTTAAAGCAGATTCCGAGTGTAGAACAACTGATATATACAGGAAGTTATGCTGTTTACGGCGACAGAAACGGGACGTGGGTGGATGAAGAATCACCCATTGCACCTGCCAACCCCAATGGGCAAATTCTTAGTGATACTGAGCAAGTTTTACTCTCAGATAAGAATGAAAACCTCCGTGTTTGTATCCTGCGATTGGGAGGAATTTACGGTCCAGGACGGGAACTGGTAAAGATATTTGGTCGAGTCGCAGGCACAACTAGACCCGGTAATGGCGAGGATGCAACAAATTGGATTCACCTTGATGATATTGTTGGTGCTATAGAGTTTGCCCGTCGTAATAGACTAGAAGGTATTTATAACTTAGTTGATGATGCACATCTGACAAGTCGAGAATTGCATGACCGGGTTTGTGAAAAACACAATTTGCCCAATGTTATATGGGATTCTACCCAAAAAAGTACTCGCCCATATAATGCCAAGGTATCGAATCAAAAGATAAAAGATGCGGGATATAAGTTGATTCATCCACAGATGATTTTTTAAATGATATTAAACGACTAAAATTATGCAACAATTAAGTGAATCGGATGCCGTACTGAGGGCTAACGCACCCTACAAGCAAACAACATCTCCCACCCAATTTTACAGTTGGAAGAATTATCCTTGCGCCTACGAAGTACACAACCCACCTAATTCTACACCGGAGGGCGTTCCCCTGCTGTTAATTCATCCTATTGGTGTTGGGTTGTCGCGGCAATTCTGGCAGCGATTTTGTCACGAATGGTATAAACAAGGTCGCCGGAATCCAATTTACAATCCCGATTTACTAGGATGTGGTGAGAGTGATATGCCGCCTGTGGCTTACACACCTCAAGATTGGGCGCAACAGTTGCAACACTTTTTACAAACAGTGGTGCAAAAACCTGTCATTGTGGTAGTGCAAGGCGCTCTATTGCCCGTTGCTACAGAATTAACTCAAAAAGAACCAAATTTAATTGCCGGACTTGTACTAGCTGGTCCTCCAGCTTGGGCTGTGATTACCAAAAAAACACCAGAATCGCAGCAAAAACTCATTTGGAATCTTTTAGATTCGCCTTTTGGTAATGCTTTTTATCGCTATGCCCGACGCGAGAAGTTTTTGCGTGATTTCTCAACTCGTCAACTGTTTGACTCAAAATATGCAGTCGATGCTGAATGGTTGAACACCTTGCGTGCAGGAGCAGAAAATCCCGCCAGTCGCTACGCAGTGTTTTCTTTTTTAGCAGGCTTTTGGCGAAAGGATTATAGTACTGCGATCGCCTCCATCAAACAACCGACTCTGGTAGTTGTTGGCGAAACAGCATCGAGTATTAGCCAAGTAGGCAAGCAAGAAACACCAGATGAACGCTTGGCTGATTACCTCGCCTATTTACCTCAAGGTCGTGGAATCAAAATTCTTGGTCGTAATGTTTTACCTTATGAATCGACTACGGAGTTTATTCGGGCGATCGCACCTTTTATAGATGAAGTTTCATGAGGTGAAGTACTTATTTGGAGAGGTTCGGTTCGACAATTTCTGGCCAGTTGTCAAAATTGCGCCTTACCCAATCCATGCCAACTTCATTGTTTAGCTTAATTTTTTGGGGCGTATTCGGGTAAATTTTGTGCAAGATATCAGCATCTTGCTCGACAATAACTTTGGCAAAGTTGAGAAAATTCTGCCCTAAAGGCTTAAATGCAGAGTTGTTAAATATCCCATACATTAGCACATAGGTACGTGTACGAGTTTTCGACTCCGGTACAAACAAGTGGATTTGAGCTATTTTGCCCAATCCGGTTTCCCCGTGAAATATGATTAAGGATGGAAAGTGATTTTCTAGATGAGCCTTAAGAACTTTTGGGAGCAGTAGCAAATTAGGATTACTGATTTTTTCAGCCAAACTGCTGGGTGATGTGAGATTATCGTAGAACGCATGGGAGTGATGCCCATTGTCAATAAACTTCTCAAAACGCACGAATTCAATCTTAAATAAAGGTCGATGAGTACCGTTTTGGTGATTGTAATCGTGCATATTCAGCAGCATACTGATCAAATCGGTTTCCACGCTGGTATCAGCCGTATGACCGATAAACTCATATTGAGAGGCAATTTCATTGAGGATATTGGGAATAGGTCTTTTCGGTTCACATCTGCCATAGGACCAAATAAAATCACCTTGAATAATCAGTTCTAGTGGCTCCAGTTGCGGTAGAGTTTTCTTCTGGGAACCTGGCAAAACCGTACATCCTTCACCATCAAATTCAAGTGCATGAAAAGGACAAACTACACTCGTTTTATCTTCATGCTCTTGACACCACCCTTCCGACAACATAGCTCCCATGTGCGCACAGGCATTGGGTAAAGCATTCACAATGCCTGTCCTATCTTGCCAAAGTACATAGTCTGTACCGTAAAGAGATACTTTTTTTGGCTTATTGACCTCCAACATAGATTTATGTGCTAATAGCCAAGGCGCACCAGCAAGCATAGACATTTTTATTCTCCTGATTGACTAGTGTTCGGTGAAGAATTGCCAGTCCAAATTTGACGCAAGCAAAATCTGCTTGCGGTGGATGTACGACATACATCTGATCTGTGTTGAAATGCCTCAACTAGGCTCAAGTGCAATAGTAAAATAAAACGTGACGAATTAGTCGCCTATCTTTAAAAATATGACTAAAAATTCATGTTTGTTAATATAATTTGCGATTACAGCAGTTTTCAATTAAATTGACCACATCGTAGGGGCGGGGTCCCCCCGCCCTCATAGCTAGAATTGAATGAATTTACCAATAAAGAAAAACCTACGTATGCGTCGTCAGCCTCAGCAAAAGCGCAGCCAACAGCGAGTGGACAGAATTCTAGATGCAGCAGCTGAGGTATTTGATGAGATAGGTTACGAGACTGCGACAACCCATGCGATCGCAGCTCGTGCTGACACAGCTATAGGTTCGCTTTACCAGTTTTTTCCAGATAAATTAGCGATTTTCCACGCTTTGGAATTGCGTCACGTCGAGCGAGTACGTGCCGTATACGCGAAGCTGAGTCAGTCTGAAATTATTCAACTTCCTTTTGAGACATTTATCCAAACTCTGGCAGTAGCATTCAGGCAACTTTTTGAACAACCTACTTCTCGGATTGTGTTTGTGCAATACTTCACCTCAGCAGCAATATTCCAAAGCATCGATGAGAGTTTTACTCAGGAAGCCATAGACTTTATGGCGAAACTGCTGCATGAGCGCAATCCTGCCTTGAGTCTCGAACAGTGCCACTTGCTGGCAAAAATCTGCACCCATACTTATCATACTTTGTTACTTATAGCACTGCGCAGCGATGAAACTCATCGCCAGCAGATTTTTGCCCAAATCGAGGCTTTGTTAATTACATACTTACGCCCCCATGTAGGGGATGAAGTGTTGCCCAAGGTAATGAAAGTAATGAAATGTCCGCACTGTCATTCTCAGCGCCTCTCTAAAAACGGGCATCGGCATGGCAAGCAGCGTTATCTTTGCAAAGACTGTGGCAAGCAATTTCCTAGAATCGCTCTTGAGTAGCTCAGATCTACGAATCTAGTGCTGCTTTCACCTTAGCATCCCACCCCATAGCCTGCATCCATCCTGGATATATAGGTTGGGGAGCAGTGAGTGAATCTAGCTTCTCAAATTCATGGGAAGATAACTTGAGATCATCTGCACCAAGATTGTCTTCGAGCTGCGCCATTTTATTAGCACCAATAATTACCGAAGAAATAAAGGGCTTGGTGAGAATCCAGGCGATCGCTACTTGAGCAGGTGATGCTCCGTGATTCTGGCCTATCTCCTTAAGTAAATCTACTACCTTATAGCCCTTCTCCACATCAATAGGCGGAAACTGGAACTTGTGGCGACGGGCATCTTCAGGCACAGGGGTTTCACGGGTATACTTACCGCTTAAGAAACCACTAGCAAGGGGACTCCAAACTAAAATACCAATACCTGCGTCTTCCACAAACGGGACAATCTCATGTTCGATATCGCGCCCAAGTAGCGAGTAATACATCTGTGCGCTCACAAACCGGGTATAGTCACGACGTTCCTGAATACCCAATATCCGGGCGGCTTTCCAAGCAGGGAGATTAGAAAACCCAACATAGCGCACCATCCCCCGCCGGACTACATCATCCAAGGCACGTACCGTTTCCTCTGGCGGCGTCAGGGGATCGGGAATGTGGATTTGATACAGGTCAATGTAGTCGGTTCCCAGGCGCTTCAAACTTGCCTCAACAGAGGCGATGATGTGGCGATAGGAAAGACCTGTATCAATAATTGCTTCACCTGTACGAAATCCTACCTTTGTAGCAATCACTGCCTCATGGCGACGGCTTGCCAATGCCTTGCCTAGCATAATTTCCGATTGTCCGCCTGTATAGGCATCTGCGGTATCGAATAAGTTTATACCAGCGTCTAAGGCACGGTTTACCATTTGGTCTGCCATGTTCTGGTCAATGTTATTGGTAACGCCGGGAACAAGTTGACCTTCTCCAAAGGTCATGGCACCGAAAGCAAGACGGGAGACGACTAAACCTGTGTGTCCGAGAGTTGTGTATTGCATCATTTTTTACTCCATAAGCTTTAATTAGACATGATTCTTGTCTATAATGTACATAAAATATGGACAAAAACTCATGAATTGGCGAATTGCACAAGCAAAGCAGAAATTCTCAGAATTAATTAGTGCTGCCCGCAAAGAACCCCAACTGATTTACAACCGAGATCAATTAGTTGCAGCAGTGATTGAGGCAGAAATGTTTCAACAGTTTTTAGCTTGGCAACAGATACAGCAAAAGCCTTCCCTCGCTCAGACATTTACTGAATTGCAAAGACTTTGTGTTAAGGAAAACTACAATTTAGAAGTTACTCCCCGCCAGAATCGACCAAATCCTTTTGGAGATGATCTGGACGATGTTTCTTTGTGATACCAACATTATTAGTGAACTGGCACGTCCGGAACCTAATGTGGGTGTTGTAACTTGGGCTACCGGGGTTTCCCAAATGACATTAAGTGTTATCACCTTAGAGGAGATTTTCTATGGACTAGGTGCGAAACCAAATCCCAGAATTCAAGCATGGTTTGATTTATTTTTTGATTCCCATTGTGTTATTTTGCCCATCAGTGAAGCTGTAGCCAAACGGTCTGGAGAATTGCGGGGGGTACTGAGGTGTCAAGGCAAACCTCGCACCCAAGCAGATATGCTGATTGGGGCAACTGCCCAAATTCATCAACTAACGTTGGTAACGCGCAACACCCGCGATTTTGAGGGATGTGGTATTCCGCTTCTCAATCCTTTTAGGGATTAACTGCGGTGATTGTCTATCAATTGACACTCCCCTTGCCTTTAGGCAAGGAGATTCTCCAAGAGGTTCAACCGTATCTCCTGAATATCCGACTGTCGGAGTTTCCCACACATGGCGGTAATTCCCGTAGGTGGGTTACTGTACTCAACCCACTTGGGATTGATCGCTTCTTGGGCAGTATCGATGAAGTTACCCCCAGCATCAATGAAAGCATCAAAAATCTTGTGGCTATCCTCATAGGATGCACCCCAGTCAATATTTTCGCCAAAGGTCATTGTTCCCAAGCAAAGTTCGGAAACTCGAAGTCCACTTTTATATCATGTCCGCTTGATTACTTATAATAAAAGCACCCCACCCCCTACCCC
>CAZZXJ010000061.1:0-17405 GCA_964657905.1 uncultured Stigonema sp. | reverse complement strand
CAAATGACAATTCAAACATTAGACATTTCCCCAGTCGGAAGAGTTGAGGGCGATTTAGATGTCCGAGTCGAAATAGACGATGGACAGGTAGTTAACGCCTGGACTCATGCCGAACTCTTCCGAGGATTTGAAGTTATCCTGCGTGGCAAAGACCCCCAAGCAGGATTAATTGTTACGCCTCGCATTTGTGGGATTTGCGGTGGGAGTCACCTCACTTGTGCATCTTCGGCATTAGATACTGCTTGGGAAACAGAAGTTCCGCGTAATGCCATATTAGCAAGAAATCTAGGTCAAATTGTTGAAACAATCCAAAGCATACCTCGGTATTTTTATGGTTTATTTGCTATTGACTTGACTAATAAAAATTACCGAAGTAGTCGCTTTTATGAAGAAGCTTGCAGACGCTTTGCAGCCTTCACGGGCAAGTCCTACGAAATTGGCGTGACAATTTCTGGCAAACCTGTAGAAATTTACGCGCTGTTGGGTGGTCAATGGCCCCATTCTAGCTACATGGTTCCCGGTGGAGTCATGTGCGCTCCCACTTTAACAGACATTACCCGCGCTTGGGCTATTCTGGAATACTTCCGTACCAATTGGTTAGAACCAGTGTGGTTGGGTTGTTCTTTGGAACGTTACGAAGAAATCAAGACTTATGATGACTTCATGACGTGGCTGGATGAAGACCTAAATCATCGTGATTCTGACTTGGGTTTTTATTGGCGCATGGGTTTAGATATCGGTCTCGATAAATATGGTGCAGGTGTTGGTAAATATGTCACTTGGGGATATTTACCTCATGAGGACAAATACCAGAAGCCAACAATTGCAGGGCGAAATGCTGCTATGATTATGAAAAGTGGAGTGTATGACAGTTTCACTGACACTCACACTTTGATGGATCATACTTTTGCCCGGGAGAATACAACTCACTCTTGGTATGACGAAGGGACAGCAGATGTTCACCCCTTTGCTCGCACAAGTAAACCTACTCAAAAGAATGACAAAGACTTCAACAATGCCTATTCTTGGTCAACTGCTGTGCGTCACCAAGACTACGGACGTTTGGAAGCTGGTCCTTTAGCGCGTCAGTTGGTTGCGGGGGGCAAGCATGGCGAGTCTTGGCAGCACTATGATGGGTTTATCTTAGATGTATTCAAGCACATGGGTGGTGCAAATATCCATGTACGTCAATTAGCACGAGTTCACGAAGTAGTCAAGTTGTATCGCCAAGCGGAACGCTGCTTGCGTGAGTTCCGATTAAATGACCCCTGGTATATCAAACCCAAGGAAAAGGATGGACGCGGTTGGGGTGCAACAGAAGCAGCGCGGGGTTCCCTGTGTCACTGGATAGAGATTGAGGGCGGTAAGATTAAGAATTACCAAGTTATCGCCCCCAGTACTTGGAATATCGGACCCCGTGACGCTGAAGGAACCAAGGGACCAATTGAGGAAGCTTTGATCGGCACACCCATTTATGACTCCACCGATCCTGTGGAGGTGGGTCATGTGGCGCGTTCTTTTGATTCTTGTCTGGTTTGCACTGTTCACGCCCATGATGCCAAGACGGGTAAGGAACTGGCGCGTTTCCGTACAGCGTAGGGTGCGTTCCGAGAGTACGGCACCAAATCTGTGAATCACGGTGCGTTACGGACTAAGTCCTAACGCACCCTACCGAGACTAACTAAAACTGAAATTTACAAGGTAAGCTTGTGTCTGATTTAGCGTTACACGAATATCTTTCTCGCCTTCCCGAAGACGCGCTGCAAGAATTTACAGAATGGTGTATTTTAGAGCAGGCTAAAGAAGCGGGATACGACTTTGCTCCGGATAGAAGTAAGTTAGATAACCTACCGACAGCAGACTACATCCACCAACTTGTGGATCAGTTTATGGCAGTGAAAAAAAACCCGATTAAAGATGGTCTGGCTGCAGTAGTTGCAGGAACCCAGGCTGACCAACACACTTTGCCAAGTGTCGCGGCTATAGTGGATTTTGCTTCACTTTATGTCAAGTATTTATTTCCTCAACAAAATAGCGATGAAGCACAGACGGAAGCAATATTAACTCAAGCATCACAACAGCAATTGGAGAAAGTTTCTCAAATTGCCCAAAAATATCATGTGGAGTTGCAAGTTTAACCCGCTCTAAGTAGGTCGGCACAAATAAATTATCATTAGACCTCTCCAGAAATTAATTCTGCGTTGCCCGAAATCCTTTGTAGAACGTGCGGCGTTCTACATCTTTTCCGGAGATGTCTATTGGTTCGTAGTTGCGCTGACCTCGCGCTAAAGCGCAACTACAAGCCTTCTCTCACGCAGACGGGGAGGGGATGCCTCGTATCATCAGAAGGCATCCCCTCCTTTGTAGGCATTCCCCGGCAAATGCGATCGCCGCAATGAAAGTTTTAGGCGTTGCAGAATTTAGGAATGAAGTTTTCTTTGAGTCTCACGCCCGGACGGACAGCGCATCGTCACGGCATCATAGGAGGCTTTGGAAAGAGTGACGAATGCAAACGGCTTTCCTTACACTTTGACTGTTCATGCCCAACAAGTCATTGCTATCCAGTCAGCTGTCAGCTATCACGATCAGCTACCCCTAATCACGAACCCAGCTAATCGCTTCTGTTTGCCAGCAATATTTAGACTTGAACCGGACTACTGCTTCTACATTGACAACTGGGCAGCAGTTTCTGGCAAAGCGCGAATTAATTGGGGCGTTGATCCAGCGCCTGATTTGGTAATTGAAATAGATGTAACTAGTTACACGGATGTGAATGACTACCTGCCCTACCGCGTGCCAGAAGTTTGGTTGTTCAAAAAGAACAAACTCAAAATTTACAGTTTGCAAGGCGATCGCTACATCATTCAAACGATCTGCCGCTATTTTCCCAGCATTGATGTCAAAGAAGTAATCGACGAGTGTTAAAAAATTACATACGAGCGCAATAGTAGTGCTGCTATTCGGGAGTTGCGGCAGAAATTGACAAACGAGAATTAAATCAATGGCATATCGCTGCGGTACTTTTTATCTGGGCGCTTTTGCGCCAAACTTTGTACAAAAGCCTGATGACTCTCAGTTGTCACCCCTTTGTGAACTTCGGCTAAAACAATAGCTAAGTTTCCTGCTAACAATGCCGCCACTGGCAGATTTAGCCCTGGAAAAATGCCGCTCTTAATCACACCTGAGTCATCGGGCGTTAAGGGAACATACTCACCCGACTGCAAACTGAACCAATTCAGCTTTTGCTCAGCAATCTGCCAGACAATATACTCTTGCACACCGTTGCGACGATAGGCTTTGAGTTTATCATGTAGATCGTAAGCAGCACTACTTGAAGCAACTTCCACAACCAATTCCGGTGCGCCTTCCACATAGTCATCCTCACTAATATATGACTGCCCACCCAATTCTTCATCAATGCGCAGTAGTGCATCCGGTTGCGGTTCATTGTCTAAATCTAGACGCACTGTGGAATTATCAGCAAACTCAACCCCGGGCGTAGCAGCACAATAGGTGGCTAACCAGCCCATGATATATCCATGTGGTTTGCCATGTCTTCTGTATCTCAGTGGTGATGCCACGTAAACAACTCCCTCAATCAATTCTGCTTTTTTCACATGGGGCATCGCCTCATAGCGACGTTCAAACTCATAACGAGTCAGCCTGTCACCGTTTTCAAGTGTTGGTATAGTCGTTGCCAGATTTTCTGTTGTTTTCATAGCACAATCCCTATGTGGGTTGCTAGCTTCTAGAAGTTATTTTACCGAGTGCGATGGCCGCTCAACGATTTTGAGAATGCACTCGGTTAATATATTCTTTATCTTCATCTCATTGCTATCACAGAAGGGATAATTAGGTTGACATGACATTGCATGTTGAAGACTAGCGCGTGCTGATGTCGTCTATAATAATGCATCATATTAATATGCATTATTCGTGTGATGGGATGAGTACGACAAGCTTTCGGCTGGATGACGATTTGCAGGAGAAATTGGACGCCACTGCCGCCCGATTACAGCGTTCTAAGGGCTGGTTAATCAACGACGCTTTGCGCCAATACATTGAGCGTGAAGAGCGGAAACTTCGGATGCTTGAGGAGACGTCCGAGGCGATGGCAGATATTCAAGCAGGTCGGGTAGTCTCCGGTGAGGAGGTCATGAAGTGGCTAGAAACCTGGGGTACTGATAGTGAGACGAAGGCTCCTTCAGTATGAGGTTGGAGTTTTCAGTCAGTGCTGTTCGGGGTTTAACTCGGATCAGGGAGTTCATTGCGGTTCATAATCCAAAAGCTGCTGAGCGCTTATCCCTTCGACTCAGACAGGCGATCGCAAAACTTGTCATTCATCCCGATCTGGGTCGTCCCGTTCCTGAACTTGAGAATGTGAGGGAACTGGTAGCTGGTGATTATGTCGTTCGGTACTCCCGATCAGAGGAGGTGGTCTTTGTGCTACGTATATGGCATGGGAGAGAGTACCGTGACTTTGATTGACATCAACCCGAAGAGTGGGAACTTCCAGACAAAACCTGGATATATAGCAATCCGTGGAGGAGAGCGTGAATAATAGATGTTGTTGTAGGGTGGGCAATGCCCACCCTACGCTCGAATTTCACGAATCAGATAGGACTGCTATAGTTGTGTTACTCACATCTTGCACCTGGGTGAAAAATCGGGTTTCTTGAGAATGACTAATGCTAAAACCCCTAATTTTTGGTTGAGAAACCCGGTTTTTTTGGTCTTGTTGAGAATGGTGCAAGATATGAGGTTACCAACATTTGAAACAGGAAGAAATAAAACCTCAGTAAATGCTTACTATTATTGGTTGCGGTAATCTCAACCGTAGTGACGACGCCGTAGGTGTACTTATTGCCCAACGCCTACAGCAATATCTTACCGAACATCCTCACCCTCATGTCCGAGTATACGACTGTGGCACAGCAGGGATGGAAGTGATGTTTCAAGCAAGAGGTAGCAAACAACTAGTGATTATTGATGCTAGTTCAACTGGTTCGGAACCTGGTGCTGTGTTTAAAGTTCCCGGAAAAGAACTGGAAGCTTTACCAGAACCGAGTTATAGTCTGCACGATTTTCGTTGGGATAATGCTTTAGCTGCTGGTAGGAAGATTTTTAAGGATGACTTCCCCTCATTGGTGACAGTTTACCTAATTGAAGCAGAAAATCTTGGTTTGGGACTGGAGTTAAGTCCTGTTGTCAAACATTCTGCTAACCTGGTTTTTGAAGAAGTAACCACAATCATCAAGCAGAATGGGGAGTGAGTTAGTAAAGAATTAAAAATTAAAAATTTTTAATTTTTAATTAAGCCCAATCTCGGTAAACTGATAGTTCGTCTACTCTCATTTCAAAGGGCATTCCCTGATTGTTTGGGGGACAAACGCGGATTTTAGCACTGGTGATAATTTCGTACAGCAATGACGCCATGGGCACAATTTGTTGTAAGACACGCCAGTTAGTCACTTGATCTGGACATTCAATGACCAATGTCAAAGCAGTCGGATGGTTTTTAACATACCATCTACAACTTGATAATAAACTTTGGATAGAGCGATCGCAACCTTCATAAAAGTATTTACTAATAGAATACTCTAGTCGCTGACGCAACATAATATCTGCCGATGTTGGTTGAATTGGATGTGAATCATCATTATCATCATCATATAAAAAATAATTTTCCATTCCCTGAGAATTCCTATTAGATTCCAATTACTAAAGCATAGAGTAGGTCTTTTTTAGTTTCTAAAAATTCTTTAGTTTCATCATCATAGTAAGCACCAATACCACTACATTGAATCCCCCAATAATTGCTAACCAAGTAAACTCTTTGTCCTAAAAAGCCAGCTATTTGCATAGCAGTTTGATAATTGCTGTAGTCTGATACAAAAAATAAAGTTACAGCACTATCTCTGGCAAGAGCTTGATTTACACATAAGTAACCCGCCTTTTCACTAAAGTTACCTGCCTTAACTAGATACTTTCCTTTATATAACCCAGGCAACATTCCCTCTACTCGATTGACGACAGAGTAAATTTCTATCTCCTCAAAACTCTCCGTGGGTAAGGGTTTCCCAACTTCCTTTAAGACATTAAAATAATCTTCTGCTGAAATAGACTGTTTCTGAAACCGCCTAATAGAGCGTCTATTTTGAACAATTTGGAAATATTTTTCCTTGTCAAAGTTAAACAAGGGATGCTCTAGTTGCTTATGGCAACTTTTCTGCAAAGCTGTTTCTTTATAACACTCTTCAATCAATTGATTTTGTTCAAAATAATCAGTTCCGCAGACAAAAGGAACTTTTAGTCTTAAACGTCTGACTTTCTTTGCTTGGAACTCTCCAGAAATTGCACAAGCAGTAATAAACTCCTTGTTCTCAAAGCCTAAATCTGCATTGAGAGCAAGTTTATCAAAATCAAAAATTAGTTGTATGTCTTTGTCATGAACATAAGCTGAGGCTACAATAGCACCTAGATGATGTCCACTATCTAAAAAACAGTACCTCGCACTTCTATCTTTATATTTCCAGCTAGACCTATAATAAACACAACTCACTAAAAAAATGAATCCATTTATACTATAGTTTGGAAAAATATAACTTTCCAACCCATCATCAATTAATTCATAAATCAGTGTTAAAAAATTATTGGCAACTTCTAGATGGTAAATACCATTTACTATTCCCTGTATCCCTCGAATTTGTACGTAAATTTCTGTAGGATAAAGAGCGCCTGCTGATGGATTAACCCGCAGTTGATAGGGTTGAGATTGATAAAATTTCTCAAAGGTAATGGCACTTGTTAACCAGATAAACGAATGAACAGGATGATTGACATCTATTGTGAATCTTCTATAAAACTTTGGATACAGTTTAAAGGAAGCTGGTTGAGTGGATGCATCTACATAATTCGGGTCAATCATCACCGATAAGTAAGAATGCTTTGTAGCTTCGTGATAAGCTTTACCTGGCATCTTGCTTGATTGCATCTTTGAGTACTCTTAAAACTTCTACATTGCTGGCAAAATCTATGGCTTTATAGTCGTCTAAGTTTTTTAACTCTAAGTTAGGATGATGTTTTAAAAGTAACTTGACGACTTCTGTCTTTCCGGCTGATGCCGCATACATTAAAACAGTTGCACCGTTATCATTTTGGTTATCAATATTAATTTTTGCAGCTACCAACAAATTAATTAATTCGTAGTGATTGCCAAAACAAGCAAACCACAAAGCATTGTTACTATCGTTGTTTCTGGCATTGATATGTACGCCTGTGTCAATCAGTTCTTTGACTACTGCACAGACGCCTTCCCTTGTAGCTTTCATTAAAGCTGTATCACCATTTTCTCCGGGCTGATTTAAATCTTGAGGATCGTAGCCTTTTACTATCAGCCATTGTCTTGTTGCTTCACTCAAATTTTTCCGGCTTGTGTGACTCATAATTCTTCCTAAGATTATCCGAGAAACGGGTTTGTTTAAAAAACCGAGTTTCTGTCACTTTAGTATTGCATTAAAACCTTAACCGAAAAGTATTGGGATAATACTTACGTATCTCAATACTTTTCGCCTTGAAGATATCTTGCTATCTCCCCATTTTGGGATTATCGAGGATTAATGTAGGTATTGACACAATTTTGTAATCGCTTTTTGCTAGAGTATAGTTTGACTACTCATATCTTGCACCATCGCCTTGTTGCGAAAATCAGAGCTACAAAAACCTTATGATTTCGTAGTAGGGTGGGCACTGCCCACCAGCCCTTATTGAGAAGGTGCAAGATGTCAGACTAGCAACAATTCAAATTATCTATATATTATCATGCTATTAAACAATAATCAATATTTTTTATTTAATACTAAATATTTAATCTAGCCATTCTATTCAAGGTTTAAAAAATAAAAAAATATCTAATTTTTTTATAAACCTGCTTTATCTACTTTTTAGAATAATTTAATATTGCTATAGCGCTGCTAAATCCTTAGTGAATAATAGATTATTTTGCGTGGATGAGTTCGAGTATTAACTGTGTTTTTTATCCTCACGCCAAGGCGCAAAGACGCGAAGAAAAACTTTGCTACGAGTGTGTGAGGTTTTTATACCTTGATACAGCAACGTCGATTATTTTGTAGGGTGGGCAATACCCATCAAGCCTGGTAATGCTGGGCATTGCCTACCCTACTAATAATTTCACCAATCACATAGGACTGCTATAGTATTGAAATTTTGTATAAATTACTTCCTTAGATACATTAACAGCTATCCATAAATAATTACTCTTCAGGTAGTCGGTCGTTAAATTCTTTGATGGTAGAAGTTAAAGTGAATATGCTTTATCACAAAAGGTTGATCAAAAAGTTTGTTGGCAGCTTTCTAGGAGTTGCTGGCGTAAGTACTTTCATCGGTTTCCCAGGACTGGCACAAGCCAACTTCAATGGTTCCTCCAACAGTTCAAGTCAGTCTATCCTTGCCCAAAGTACGCCAGGAACCAA
This sequence comes from uncultured Stigonema sp., assembly GCA_964657905.1. Lineage (GTDB taxonomy): Bacteria > Cyanobacteriota > Cyanobacteriia > Cyanobacteriales > Nostocaceae > Stigonema. The sequence goes on along the minus strand of CAZZXJ010000061.1, from coordinate 8,913 downwards.
TAGTCCATCAGGAGATGCCACCTCTACTCCAGGCACAATGGACTCTAGTCCATCTGGAGGCACTACATCTGCTCCAAGCACTACAAATTCTAGTCCTTTATTAAGCGCTCTAGACAAAGAATTCATGACTAAAGCGGCGCAAAGTGATATGACAGAGATCCAGACAAGTAAACTGGCACTCCAAAAGTCTCAAGACAAAACGGTGACAGACTTTGCACACCATATGATTCAAGATCATACAGATTCGAGCCAACAACTGATGCAAATAGCGAAAGCCAAAGGTTTCACGCTACCAAAAGACGTTGGTCAAGATAACAGACCATTATTGACGAAACTGAAGCAGACTTCGGGTAAAAACTTTAACCGAGCATACTTGCAAGGGCAGGTTCAAGCTCATACCAAAACTCAGGCTGAGTACCAAAAGTACCTTAAACAAGGACAAGACCCAGATTTGCAAGCGTTTGCAAGTAAGATTTCACCAATTGTAGCTGAACACCTACAGATGGCCCAGAAGGACGTAGCAGGACTTTAATGAGTAGGAGGGATAATGATCCTTCCCCCAAGCACCATTGTTAAGGTAAGGTCATTTCATCCCTGCTAATTCCGCCAAGGATTTCAAATCCTTGGTTTAACGCTATAGTCCTCTTCAGAAGACTAAATACCTGTCAAATTAAGGATTTATTCCATTTTAATGTAGAGACGCGACGCCCTTCGGGTTCCCAGTCCCCTCTGTCGGGAAACCCTCCCGCAGCGCAGGCTCAAATTTCGCGTCTCTACACCGACGGGTGACTTACAGCTATTTTCTATTTATTGAACCAGATGATGTGGTCTATTTACCCTAATTGCTGTAAATGTCCCGGTGGTTGATAAATTGTAGTTAAAAAGCATATTTTTTTGCCTAAAAACTCTACTTTTTGCGAGCAACAATGTGAAAAATATGCCAGTGCTTCTCTTCACCTATAGCTGTTTTTCCAGGATGCTCTTCTTCCTCTAACAATTCAATTTCAAAAGGTTGGAGTAACATTTCTACCTGTTTGCGAGTATGATGATTCATGGAAGTATGAACCGCCCAAGAGTCGCGATCGCCAATTAATTGACCACAAAAACGACCACCAGAGCAGAGAGATAAAACAATCTTTTCCCAGAAATTGGTAAAATCACCTGGTGGGCAAAACGGCAGTGAAAAACTAGAATTTACCAAATTTACTGATTCTGGTAATATTACTTTTTCAAAGCGAATAATTAGGGTTTCCAAAAGTTGGCTATTAATATCTGGGCGATTGAGTAGGCGATTAATCGCTTCTTGTTCACCATCAATCGCTAAAACCCGCCAACCTCGACGCAACAGTTCCACCGTATCTCGTCCTTCTCCGCAGCCAAGGTCAACTGCAAATCGTGTTCTAGTAGTTGAATTTTCGTTTTCAAACCGCGCTAAAGCAGAGAGTAGAGTATCTCGTGGTGGACGACCGATGACAGCGTTATAATAAGCACAAAAATCACGCTCAAAAACTTGATTTTCAGATGGTAAATTGCTTGAATCCGGCATAAATTAATTAGGTTTTTACTTAAAATATTAGATTAATAAAAATCTAATAATATTGAATATTAACAAAAAAATTTGTTAATATATGTCACTACGGTTTAGTTAAGATAACTTATCTTATCTTAGACAAAAAACGTAGACAAAAAAGGGAAATTAGCGCTCGTAATTCTCTGAAAGCTACTGTGAAACAAATTGTGGATGGCGCGATTAATGCCGAGGTAGTTTTAGGACTGGCAGAAGGTAAACAAGCTTATGCTGTGGTTAAGTCAACAGATGTGATGGTTGCTGTTGATTAAAGGGCTTCAAAAGAAATAGATTTTGCTTACCTTATCTGAATCTTACATACGTAATTTTACTGGAGACGGTTACCCTTTTACCTTGCTAATCTTGAGTCGTTTCTACCACTAAACCAAGATCAGGATATGAAAGTAAGCGCTCGTAACGCTCTCAAAGGTACAGTAAAAAAAGTTGTACCCGGAGCGGTAAACACGGAGGTAACGTTAGAAGTTGCCCCAGGAGTAGACGTGACTGCAATCATCACAAAATCCTCGGCGGACAATCTCCAAATTACCGAGGGCATACGGGCTTACGCGGTGATTAAGTCAACGGATGTCATGGTCGGTGTTGACTAAAAAAATGTGAGAGATGCTATAGCCCTTGTAGAGACGTTACATGTAACGTCTCTACAGTCTGAAGGCTAAAGTAAATACTTTAGACCAGATATGGTTCTTGATGGGTGCGAATCGTGCAATTAGAACGTGCATAAGTCACGCAAAGTAGGGCAAATCCTTTCTCAATCTGCTCGTCATCCAAGAAAGATTGGTCAGATTGATCGATTTCACCTTCAACTACCTTACCCACACAACTAGAGCAAGCACCTGCCTGACAAGAGAAGGGCAAATCAATACCCTTTTCTTCTGCCGCATCCAGGATGGTAGTCTCGTCGTCTACCTCAATCGTCGTGTCGAGATTTTCCTTTTTGCTGATTAATCTAACTTGGTAGGTAGCCATTTTCCGATTCTCCTCAGACGTTAAAATCCAAAATTGCAATCGCAGATACATGCGGATAGAACACACACAAATATGCGTTCCGAAGTTCTGTTCGGCGGAAGCACTTCGGGTGACGCTCGTTCCGACGCGCGATTACGCGCTAACGCAGTCCCCTTAGGCTGGTTTCCCCAGGGCTGTCTCACCGCCGCTCAGACTTCTCTCCATCTGCGGTTCAAAATCCAAAATTGTATTAGCTGCAAGGTACACCTTTAGGGGTACAATCACCTGCTTTAAACGACTTTCCACAACTGCAGTTATCAGTTGCATTGGGGTTGGTAAACTTAAACCCGCTTTCCATGACACCTTCAACGAAATCGACGACAATTCCATCCAATAACGGTGCACTTTTGGCATCGACGTAAACCAGCACCTTGCCTTGCTGGATGACTAAATCATCTGGTCGCGGTTTACTGGTAACTTCCATTGCATACTCATAGCCACTGCAACCACCATCTTTGACAGAGATGCGGATACCTTTAGTCTGTGTATTGGTGTCGGGAGCAGAACCATGCAGGAATGTACGTAAGCGAAACTCTGCTTTTTCTGTCAAAGTAACAGTCATAAAACTCCTTTAGTTGTTGGTTGTTAGTTGTTAGTGAGACAGCCCTATACTGCAAAGCACCAAGCCGAAGGGTAGGCGGGTTTCCCGCGCCCTTGCAGTCCGCGGGCGCCACCCGTCCCTTGCGGGGCGACCACAGGAGAAGGGTTGTTGGTTGTTGGTTGCTCTACTAACCACTAACCACTAACTACTAACCACTCACCAGCTATTATTTGCAATTAGTGGTGGTTTCCAGATCTTTGGATTGTAAGTATCTCCACGGTGCATTGTTACCACATACTGGACAAGAGCGATCGCGGTAAGAACGGCGCTTAGCAAATTCCAGTCGGGTAAGGTTCATTGTCAGCAGTTGCGATAATAGAGGCTGACTAAACCCAGTGATCAACTTGATAGCCTCCAGCGCCGTCAGACAAGCCAGTGTTCCAGAAACAGCACCAATAACTGCAAAGGCGCGCCGATCCCAATCAGGCTTTTCAGGAAATAAGCAAGATAAACAGGGAGTCACACCAGGAATAATCGTAGTCAGGTAAGCCTCCATTCCGTCCATTGCTGCTTCCACCATTGGCTTACGCCAGCGCACACAAGCTCCATTTAACACATCGCGCTCCGTGAAGTTGTGGGCACAGTCTAGAGCCATATCAGCCGATTGCACTAAGGAGTCCACATTCTCAGGGGTAATGTAATCATGAACTGCTTCCACCTGAACATCAGGATTGATCGCGCCGATAGTTTCTTTTGCTTTGAATACCCTTGGCTTGCCTACCCAATCATCAGTCATGAGAATCTGACGATTCATATCATCAAGCCGCAGGTCACCACCTCGGACTAGGATCAGCCGCCCTACACCTGCTACTGCAAGGTAAAGCGCTGCCGTACCGCCTAATCCTCCCACACCTGTCACCAGAACTGTTGCTGACTTCAGGCGTTGCTGTGCTAACTCGCCAAAATTAGGAAGCATCATTTGGCGACGATAGCGTTCGATCTCGTTAGGCGTCAGGTTAACCAATTTTTACCTCCTAATCAGAAGTGATTTCTGTCAGCGTGACTACATTTTTAGGTTTCTCATTAAACACTTTGAACAACTTTTGTTCTTGAGGTGTAGAATCGAGAAATACCTGATAGGCTTGTTCTAAAGCCTCACGATATTTACTTAACTTATCTGAAATACTCATATCAGTATATTTTTCATCAATTTCTTTGATAAATTGAGAAAACTTTTTTAAAATATGCAGACGGTTTACATTAACAACTTCTTGATCGTAGGGCATTTTAAAAAAATCAAAATACTCTTCTGCATCTACAAGCCGATTAAATTGTTCCACATCTTTACTCATTTTCCTTGCTCCAGTTTTTTTAGTTGTTGCTTAAGTTCGTCTAACTGACGATAAATTTCATAAGTATCAGCCGCCATATCCATCAGTTGTTGGTAGTTGGTCGGTAGACCTTCTGCTAAATCGTGCAGATCCATTTTCATTTGACCTGCTTTACTATTAAGGCGTTTTATCTGACCTTTTAGCTCTTCAATACTTGTTTCTCCTACCTGCACCATAAACATCTCCATTGGTTGATTGTTAATTGTTGATTACCATTAACAATCAACAATTAACAATTATCTATAGGTTGCCTACTTCTGGAAAACGCTTAGCCAAATCAATCCCTTTTTCTACTAGCTTTTCTCCCTCATCTGCTAATTTATCCAGAGATTCAAAACCAAAGCGGTGAGCATCCCGCAAGGTTTTAACAACTAGCAAAAGACGACCGGAAAAGACTAGTACCCAGCCAAATCCTTCATGGTTCAAATCAACCACAACCTGAGATAGTAGACCTGTTTCTTCCTCGATACGGGCAGCTATAGCGCGATAAAATGCCATGATCCGTCCCTGAGTTACCGGATCGATCTCACCCTCAACAGAGATTTCACGTTTCTTTTGTTTGCTGACAACAAAGGGTTTAAGAATCAACTCATCTGCCCAATTACGGTAGACTCCGTAATTATCTAGACCCCGAATTTGTAGCACTAATTTTTTAATAAAAGGAGCGCTTAATACTTCGGTTGAGGCTGTGCCGTTAACACTATTAGTGGTACTCATACTGTTCATCCTCTTCCAATTCATCTTCAAAGCCTTGGGTTTTTGGTTGTAAAGCTTTGCGTAGCCAAGGTGGAGGATTTCCTTTGAGAGTTTGTACTAACTTATTCAGAACATTAGCAATCTCTTCTTCTTCAGATTGCGCCTTGATTGGGGTTACCCCCTTCTTAATTAATCGAGCAGCTGCACTACCTCCAATCGCCGTCACATAAACAATCGTGCAGTCAGCCAGTGCCTCTAGTTTTGGTGTGAGTTTACTCTCATTACCATCAAGTTTGAGATCACCCTCAAACTTGAGAGTTTCTAGAAATTCATATCCGGAATCTGAGATTTCATACACAACAATTTCTGTTGCCGCTCCGAAGTGAGCATTAATATGAACTCGGTCACTTGTCGTGAAGGCTATTTTCATGGTCATTAGTCCTTTGTCATTGGTCATTGGTCATTTGCTACTTAATAATGACTAATGACCAATGACTGATGACTCTTCCATCTCTAAAAATATGTTGCCAATATCAAATAAAAGCTGCATAGTGCCTCTGTAGCCAACTTTGGTAAACTGACCATTACCCACACGGTCAAAAATGGGAATGCCTTGACGGTAGAGAGGAATTTTTAAGCGTTTGGCGATCGCTACTGTATGGGAATTACCAATGAGGAGATCAGACCCGACTGCCAGTTGCTCGAAGTCCTCCAAATCGCCAATGGTGACGCTTTTAACAGGGAGTTTTTCTAACACAGGAGAGCGTGTTGTTGTCACCGCTGCATGAATCTGAACTCCCATTGATTGCAGGAAATAAACTGTTGACCACAACAAATCTGGTTCCAACGCTAAGGACACTCGCTTACAACCAAAGTAAAAGTGCGTATCCAGCATGGCATCTTGCAACTGGCGGCGTTGGCGGCGGTATTTTTCTGGGACGCTAATACAGCTGAGGTCTGCCAATGCTTGCAGGAACTTGTCCACCGCTTCTAATCCTGTCAGTTCACCAAACACCTCATAAGGTATGCCAAACTTCTTTTCTAAGGTCTTTGCGCAAGAGCGCATACTCTCGCCCAGTGCCAAGGTGAATACAGAACTGCCAATTGAGCGCAGTTCTGTCACGGTGGTGCCACTGGCTGCTAAGGGACTGTAGGAATCCTCTAAATGACCATCGAGTGAGGCGGAAAGGTCAGGCACAAAGATGGGCTTTAGTCCAAAGGCGGTGACAATCTCTTTGATTTCCTGTACATCCCCTGGGGTGAAGGCAGAACTCGGCAAAATCGTAATTTGTGTGGGACAGGCGTCTTGCCTGTCACTTTTTTGGGGGATTTCCCTAACTATGCTCTCGACCGCAGCGGCAAAGCCATCTTGTAACGCACCTTTAAAATCAGGCGTCGAGACAAACACAATCGGCAGGTTATCCAGTTCTGGGTGACGTTCGCGGATCTCCTTGAGAAAGCCCTCCATGTCATCCCCTCTGGTTTCCGTCAGTCCAGTGGTAAATAAACCAATGATTTCTGGCTTAGACTTCTCCACCAAGGTGAGGATTGCCTGTTCAATATTCTCCTCGCCTCCCAAGATGGTGGAGACTTCTGTCATTGCTGTAGTACTCAGGGGAATCGCCTCACGGAAATGCCGTACTAAAACGACTTTGGCGAAGGCTGTACAGCCTTGGGAACCATGCATGAGAGGTATGGTTCCCTTCAATCCCAAAAAGGCTAAGGCTGCACCCAAAGGCTGGCTTTGCTTGAGGGGATTAACTACAACTGGTTTTTCGGCAGTCGTTACAATCGCCATCATCTCACCCCCGTTTTGAGAGCAAGGGGAGCGGGGGTAGCAGAGGGTGCGGAGGGTGCTTGTTCCTCCTCTGCTCCCCCTGCCTCCCCTGCCTCTTCCCACGGCGCGGGCTTACGTACTTGCGCCCACACAGGGCTGTAGAGGGCTTCATATAGTTCTCGTGCCATCGCTACCATCCCCGTATAGCCTGCATAGGGATGATGGCGTTCTTGGTTGATGTCTAGGAAAGGAATGCGGGCTTTAAGGGCTGTATATTGATTGCGACCGCCAGCAATCAACAGATCGGCTTTAGCTTCCTTAACTATCCGCAGGATTTCTTTGGGACTTTCCTGTTCCAGCATAATGCCATCTTTACCCAGCAATCTCTTGATTCGGGCTTTATCTTCCTCAGTACTTTTCCTGGCGCTGGTGGCGACAACTTCTATCCCCAAGTCCTTAGCTGCGGAGATCATCGACCAACTCTTGACGCCTCCGGTATAAAGGACAACGCGCTTATCTTTCAGTCGGGCGCGATAGGGAGCCAGCGCCACATCCAAGGCGGCATTTTCTTCGGCAATTAGTTTTTCTGTGCGCTCTTGCAAATCCGGATCACCCAGTTTTGCGGCAATGTTCCGCAGACAGCGGTTCATGTCCTCCACGCCATAGAAAGACTCTTCAATGTAGGGGATGCCGTAGCGCTCCTCCATCTTTCTCGCCATGTTGATCAGAGCTTTGGAGCAGATCATCACGTTGAGCTTGGCTCGGTGAGCGTAGCAAATTTCCTTGTAGCGAGCATCACCCGTAATTTTTGCCAAGACTCGGATACCTAATTTCTCCAATAGCGGCAGAACACCCCACATTTCACCAGCGATGTTGTACTCACCGATCAGGTTGATGTCATAAGGGGTAGTATATTCGGGTTCGGCGCTGCCGACAACGTGTTCCAGCAAAGCTTCACCGGCAAGGCGGTTACCTAGATTTTTAGTGCCGACGAATCCAGGAGCATTTACAGGGATAATCGGAGTTCCTGTTTTCTTGGCAGCAGCTTTGCAGACTGCATCGAGATCATCACCAATCAGGGCGGGAACGCAAGTGGAGTAGACAAATACTGCGGCGGGTTTGTAGTGTCTTTCCAATTTCAAAATGGCTTTGTACAGCTTTTTTTCGCCACCGAAGATGACATCATTCTCATCCATGTCAGTGGTAAAGCCCGTCTTGTACAGCATAGGACCAGAGGAGAGACTCCCACGACTTCCCCAAGAGTTGCCAGAGCAGGCGATCGGTCCGTGAACTAAATGAGCGGCATCGGTAATTGGTACTAAGGCAATCATTGCACCGTCAAAGGCACAACCTCCTTGAGCGGCTCCCGGCTTGGGTAGTTGCGCACAAGACTTATTTTTCTTCTCGCCATGCTTATGCTGATTGTGTTCGCATCCTGGCTCAGTTAGCAACTCGTTGATTTTGCCTTGGGTGATTTTCATCTCTCAATTGCTAATTGTTAATTGCTAATTGCTAATTGCTAATTTCCATGAACTATTAGCTATTAGCCATTAGCAAATGTATTTCGTCACATCCTCTCCACATTCATCAGAGAGGTAAGATAAAGCACGGAAACGCAATCCCACAAAATTGTCATACAAGGGATTGAGCTTGCACATAGGGGGAACGTGGAAGGTACGCCCAAATAATTTAATATCTCTCTCAAAGGGGCAACAACAAGGAATTGTTTGGCAAATTAGATGGGCGAAGCGAGAATGTTTTACCTGGATTCCATCCACCAAACGACGCAAAGGATTTATAATGTTGTCGAAGGAACCAGGTTTTTGATAGTTAGGTGGATGATAATTATGGTGGTCGTGGGTGTGAGTTACAGATTCCATATTAAATACCTCAGTAAAAAGTAAAAAGTAAAAAG
>CAZZXJ010000060.1:5159-17453 GCA_964657905.1 uncultured Stigonema sp. | reverse complement strand
CTGTTCGCCTCTACAAGATGTTGTATTCCATCAAGATGCAAATTGCTAAATAGGTCGGCACAAATAAACCTTATTGGTTGTGGTCGTCATTAATCATTTGTAAGGGTTTTAGGCGTGTTTACGTTTCGTAACATAGTTATGTTTATTTCCACTCACCTACTTGTAAGTCTTTCTACCTCGTCAAAGACTGAGCAAATCCCATTGAGTAAATCACACAACAAAACTGCAAAGTATGTTAAAAAAGGTGTGATTTTCTGTTTCAGTCTCATCAAACTCTTTGAAAACCAAGGTGCAAGTAGAGGTTAATGGTAGAAGCTATGTCAGCAAAGCGTATCTTGGTAATAGATGACGAACAAAACCTATGTACCGTGATTAAAGCTTGTTTGGAAAATATAGGAGGTTGGGAAGTGCTGACTGCGCAATCTGGTAGGGAAGGATTGCTGTTAGCTGAAACGGAACACCCCGATGCTATTTTACTAGATGTAATGATGCCGGATATGGACGGATTGGCACTGTTTAGTGCGTTGCAAAGTAATGTGCTAACGCTGGGGATTCCAGTTATTTTGCTGACTGCGAAAGTGCAGACAGTAGACTTAAAGCAATTTGCACAGTTAAATTTCGCCGGAGTAATTCCTAAACCTTTTGACCCCTTGAAGCTGGCAGATGACGTAGCTGAAGTGCTAGGATGGGAATAAGCTTGTCTGTGTTACTTTGTGGGTGCAATTGCACTTCAAAAGCTCCCTAAACCATTTACCTGCGCTCATTTGCTACATGTGATTAAATCAGTAGCAGGATAAAGGGAAAAAAATGAATTATTCTTGAATAATCTTAGTTCAAAACAACTATTATTCTGAGAAAAAAGACTAATTTGCCGTCTTTTTTTATCCTAAATAACTAGCACACCACGGCGTAAATATCGATTTGTTTGAGCAATTTTGATTTACCGCACCAGCACAAAACTATAGCCAGTGCTAGAGGTCTGAGTCGGCTCAATTTTGACTAAAAATCCTGTACCCTTGCGCTCACCTGTTGGCAAAAACTGAATTGTTCCCGTCGCTCCCGAAGCCGAAAAATTCGGATCTACCAGAGCTTTTTGCAACCCAGAGCGGGTCTGCGCCTGTTTCAAGCCAGCGATAATTGCGTGCGTTGCGTCATAAGAGCTTGCCGTCCGCGCATTTACGGGTCCGCCCCAAAGTTTAACGGCATTGTTAGCAAAGGGATTACCGGGAATAGCATCAGGATGCCAAAACACAGGCAGCACCATTCCTTTGAAATCCCCTCGTCCCTTGTTGAGGGTAACAAAGGTGTACATCCCTCCATGAGTGAACAGTGCTAGCCTACCATTATTCGCTCGTGCCATATCGATAGCTGGTTCAATCTTGTCTAATCTGGGAAGTAATAGCAAGCCATCTGCTCCATCACTGATGGCTCTACCCATCACAGTAGTGGGGTTAAAATTCGGGTCACCAAAATCGCAAACTGTGCTGGTGATGTTACCCCCAGCTAGACGTATCGACTTAATGTACTTGTTTAAAGTATCTTTAGCGGAGGGGATTTTCCAAATTGTCGAATCGGCACAAATGGCAACATTTTTTACACGAGCGTTTTGGGCAATATAGCGAGCGAGAGTGTCAGCGAAAACGCTAGTCTCAGGAGAAATGCTAAATATGTATTTGCTAATTCCAGATAGCTGGGACGTATTGCTGATGGGATTAACCATCACCAAACCGCCCTGGTCATAAATTTGTCCGGCGGCATCTGATACGTCAGGGCGGTTATGTCCTACTACTGCCAAAATGCTGGAGTCTTTCACAAATTCCGGAGCTAGCTGTTTAGCAATGTTTGAGTTTCCCTCATCATTGGCAATTTCAAGTCGTAACGGTATCCCATTAATCCCACCGTTCTGATTCACTTCATCTTGAGCCTGAGCTACCCCGCGCAGAAGCTCTTTCGACAAATTCAGGTTGCCACTAATCGGCACACTTACAGCCACTTTGAAAGCTGGGGATTTACCAATTTTGGCATTGTTCAAATAAATTAATGCTTCTGGGTCATTACGACTTGTTTGCAGGGATGCTTGGAATTTGCTGACGGCAGTAGCAAATTCCCCAACGGCAAAGGCTTGCACCCCTGCTTCTTTATCAGGATTTGTGTCGGCAGTCACTAATATTTTATCTCCCAAACTGATTCGTGCCTGCACAGATGAAGTCTGATTTGTTGTCAGTAGTTGCTCGGTTTTTGCTGTTGATGAACTAGGAGATTCTTTAACCGAAGGCGCAGAAGTAATTTTCTGTATCACCCATAAAATAAATATTATCATCACTCCAGCAAGACCAAGAGAAACAAAAAGCCGGATATTTTCTTTTTTTTGCATCATAAAAAATTACCTTAATCAAATTAGTTTTTACAAGAGATTAAAAAAAATTAGATATTAATTTATTAAATAGATGGGATAAACCCATTATAGTAAAAGCCAATAAGCCTGCAAGAATGACTAGCAATACGACAACCAGCAGTCCATTGAATCCAGCTTTGAGGGGATTACCAATTGGCAAATTTTGGGATATTAAGAAAATTACTAAAGTCGTAATTACGGCAATAGTAAATAAATAAGTCTTTTCCACAATTGGGCGAGATGGGGCAAAGATTAAACCTGCTACAATGAGCAGCCATAATCCCGAGCTAATCCAAACTGTTCCTAAAAAACTGACAAGGGCGATCGCAAGTAAAGAACTGCCTGATCCTGTAAGTACTGCCCTAGGCAATAATTCCCAAGAGGGGAATTCCTGTAGAAGTTGAGTTTCTTGAGGCGGCGTAACTAATGTGATTGGTATCTTAAACCGGGGGGTAAGCTGACTATTCAAGTCTTGTAACAATGCTGAAGCCGACTGATAACGTTTTTTGTGGTTTTCTTGCAGCAACCGATCAAAAATATGCCCTAATTCCTGACTTATGGGTTGCCTCAAATATTTCCGCCAGCCAGAAATCCAGCTATAGCCCTGTCTGAGCCACATTTCTCTGGGGGGAATCTGCGTCACCAGATGAAAGCAAGTTGCGCCCAAACTGTAGAGGTCACTGGCTGGATAAGCTTCTCCTCCCTGGAGTTGCTCCATCGGCGCATAACCGAACGAACCTATGGTTGTCCCTGGAAGAGCTACCGTTGCTGTCGCTTGCTTCGCCACCCCGAAATCAATGAGTACTAACTTGCCATCACTTTGACGGCGAATGATATTTTCTGGTTTAATGTCTCGGTGAATCACCAGCTGCTGATGTATAGCTTGCAGGACAGATGATAGATCACTTAAGAGTTCTCGAATCTTTGCTTCATTAAACACCCCCTGATGTTGCAACTCCTGCAACAGATTTTGCCCTTCGATAAACTGCTGCACCAAATACAGGTAGTTCTCTTCTTGAAAGTAGGCATACAATGTGGGAATTTGGGGATGTTCGCCTAGCTGTTGTAAACGTTTTGCTTCTTGCTGAAATAACTCAGTCGCCTTTTTGAGTGACCAGCTGCCTTGAAGTTGTGGTGCCAGCTGCTTAACAACGCATCGTTCATCAAGCTTGTCTACATCCTCTGCCAAATAGGTGCGACCAAATCCGCCGCCTCCCAATGGCTCGATAATGCGGTAGCGACCTCGTAGTAGTGGCATCAACCCTGCCCCACAACTCCAGCAGAAATTTGTTCCATCAGGATTTTGAGGATTCGGGCAATCAGGATTGAGGCAGCAGATCATACTACTGTCACCGTAATTTTATGTAATATCAAAGTATATATCAGATCAAATATAAAATAATTTTAATGTAATAATACTTGTAGTAAGCAGACATAGGCGCACTACAGCACAGTGGCTAAGTATTGTTGAGTACTTTAATAAAACTTCTCAGTTGATTTCTGTTTTTACTCCCGAACAGCGACAAGACTACCTATCTTCTTTCTTGGGTTTCTTGGCGCAGGCAGTCGCGTAACTGTAACGCGCTGCCCTTGTCTTGGCGGTTCGTTCAATAGGTATTCTACGGTGGGGGTTGGGGGTTCTCCTAGGTCGTATGGGCGGGACGGGAGTTTCTCTAAGAATAATCACTGACGGGATAGTTTCTAAGGTCAACAAGCAGCCAACGCCAGAGCCGTGTAAAACCCTCAAGGCATCCTCATAATTTCCTCATTTTGCTGTGTTAATTATTTTTCAAGTAACAGCTTTAGGTGTATGCGAGCAGGATACAGAGCAAATCAAAAAAGCTGTACTGCTAAGTTTTGGGGCGATGTATCTACTTAACATTAAATGTCATGAACACCCGAGTATTGCAGTAACGAGTACATGCAGCTATGCCTGTGGGCAAAATACTGAAGCTACTGGCAAGAGCATTTCAGAAAATGCCCACCGAGCCGGCAGATGTATCAAAGTTGCCCCTTACTGACAACTGCTTGGAATACTGAAACACCTTTACCAACAAATTTGGACAAAAAAGCCATGATTAACACTTTAAAGCTACACGACATTCTCCAAAATTTTGTCAGCAGTACCTCTGATGTTGAAGGTGTAAATTTGGTCAGCCTTGATGGCTTAACTTTTGCTTCTGTGCTACCAGGGGAAATGGATGAAGAGATCAGCGCAGCCATGTCTGCCTCTATGCTCTCATTCGGCGAACGTATAGGTAACGAACTAGCTCGTGGTTCAGTTGACCGTGTTGTCGTGGAAGGCGAGAAAGGCTATGGCGTCTTGGTCGGCTGTGGTACTGAGGCAGTTTTATTGGTGCTAGCCCATAAAACTGTCAAACAAGACTTATTGTTTCTAGAAATCAAACGGGCTGTTACCAGAATCGCACCCTTACTGATTTGATTTAGGATCATTAGCAGACACTAAGCCAATTGCACAGGCAACATTCACAATGACACAGTTAGATGACAACCGCCAACCTCTCCGAGGCAGAATATTTCCAGAATACACAATAGCGCCTCTTGTGTTAGCAAGACGCGAAACTGAACGAGAAGAACGCTATCAGCGTTGTCGAGCGGTTTTTGAACGAGTCCACGCCGAACTGATAAACGACTATTACAACTGGTTCATTATTATTGAACCAAACAGTGGGGACTATTTCATTGACACTAACCAAGATCTAGCAGTTCAAAAAGCACGTCAGAAGTATCCTAGAGGAAGACTTGGCGTTTTCCGTCTCAATGAGACAGGAGCCTGCGGTAGAATATGATTTCAGGCAGGTTCGGTAATATTGGGGAGCTATTTTTTGAAATAGCTTTGAAACATCGGCGGTTAGTGGTAGATAGATCTCAGGAAGTTTTAACCTTGGGGTAAAATTATGTTTTTATTTGAACAGCAATAGCTGAAGAACTGCTTGCGAAATTACCTCACCCACAACCTGATTTCCTTGTAAATTCAGGTGGATGTTGTCTTGATACACGGCTTTGATGTCCTTGTGGGAGTTGAATATTGGTAAAATATCTATATAAGTAATTTGCTGGGCTTGCACAAACTCATTGAGGCGCTGACGTGCTTTAATTTCGTAATCGCGCGATCCAGGTTCGCCAATTTCGCGTAGTAAGGGAGTCATGACTAGCAGGAATTGGCTGTTAGCGGATCGCGTCAACGTCCCAAGAGTGCCAATTGCATCAAGATTAAAACCAACGCGATCGCCTCCTTCAGCATGCACCGCTTGCATTTCTGGTATGGGTTTTGGCGAGGACACATAACGGTTAAACAATTCCACCAACGCCAAAGGCGGTTTCCTATCTGCATAGTTGCGATCGCGTCCCACAGGCAAAGAAGTGGGAGCAGTAGCAAATAAGTCATCAGTATTAATTAGCAACACCACTACCTGGGCGTTGAAATTGCCAAACCGCTGCAAATATGCTAACTCATTTCTTGGTCCCCAAGAGTTCGCTGAAGCATTGAGTACTTCCACTTGCAGGAATTTACTAGCAGTTGCTGCACTCAATTTGTGCGTCATCAGACTGGAAATTGTATTAGCCTGATCAGTCCACCAGCCACCATTAGCGATCGAATCTCCTAAAAGTAGCACCCGCAGGGTAGAGGATGAAGGCGTCTTTTGTATCGGATCACCTCGCATCGAATACTCATTAATCTTTATCTGATTACCATAGCGACGAGTGCGCTGGTTGGGGGCTAACAAATAACCAATCTGCTCATCTGCAACGTAAATTAGGGGATTGCCAAAGCCGACTGTACGCAGTCCGATCTCTAGCACCACAAACAATCCCACAAATACTGTTAAAATTATTACCAGCGCCACTGCCACAGTTAAACACCCTTAAATAAATCTATATATATGTTATAATTTATACTATATTTTTTGGGGTTTTAGGAGGTAAAACAGTATAAAAGTGCATACTCTATCTGTCGCCATAAGCAATTATAGTGATGCAAATCTTGTAAAGCTTAAACAAAATAGTATTAAAAATTTCGTATTTTATGCTAAAGAAAGGACTACAATCGAAACGGACAAATTCGCACACTAAACAAAGGAGGCTGACAAAGCTATGTCCGACTTGAACCGAGGAATCATGAAATTTGAGGGTGCGGATTCTCCAAAAGTAGTCACCATTTTCTCTGTGCTAATTTTGGGGTCAATTGTGGCGCTGATTATTTGGGCGCTGCAAGCAGCCTATGTAGTCAACTAAAAAATCCGCAAAGAGTGAGTAACGAAGGACACTTCTGATAGACGAATTTCGTCGTAGGCAAGTGTCCTTTCTGGAAAATGCCTTCATAATTATAAGAAAAATTTTATTTATTTATCTTCGTTTTTCGTTCGAGACCCACTTACCAAGATTTGTCAATTTAGAGGTACATCGAGTACACCTGAATCGAATCGCTATCATCCCCTTTTGACCGTAAATAAGAGCGGAAATTGCTAAAATCCAAAATCCAACATGTCTGAACTCTGGGGTATATTAGTTATTTTGATCGTCTGCCCTCTGTTGGGTGCACTACCGCTGATTGCTTGGATGACTGAAGCTTTGAGCGAGCAGAAGTTAGCACACATTGGTACTGGCAATATCAGTGTCTCATCTGCTTTCTACCACGGTGGTACATTGGTAGGGGTTATAGCAGTTTTTTCGGAAGCTTTCAAAGGCATTGCTGCCGTCCTGCTGACGCGTGCTTTCTTTGGAAATGGCTCGGCTTGGGAATTGATTGCCCTGATTGCCCTAGTACTAGGTCGATATTGGGTAGGTAAAGGAGCTGGGACCACAAACGTTGTCTGGGGATTTACAGTCCACGATCCACTGGCGGCAGCATTTGTATTTTTACTTGCAAGTACCAGCTTTACCATTCTGCGCTCCAGACAACTAGCAAAATTTGGAGTTTTAGTTCTATTTCCCCTAATTGTAGCGATCCTGCACCCTGAAGATTCACCCAAAATCTTTGCGGCTATTGCCCTAGCTGGGTTGCTTGGCTTGATTTACAAACAAATGCCCGATGATTTAGCTCAAAGTGCCGAAGATGCCCAACCAGAATCGCAAGCAGCGTTTCAATTGTTGCGGGGCGAGCAAACTATCCGATCTCTCAATGACGATTTAGATGCGGCGGTGTTTGGACACAAGGCAGCTAGATTATCTGAAATTAAGCAATGGGGTTATCCAGTGCCGAAGGGGTGGGTACTTGCACCGTTAGATGATCCCACAGCGTTGATAGAATTTCTTCAGCCGTCGGAGTTATCCCCATTGGTGGTGCGTTCTTCAGCAATTGGAGAAGACTTGGAAAATGCTTCTGCCGCAGGGCAGTATGAAACGATTTTGAACGTCACCACCAAAGATGGCTTGCAACAAGCGATCGCCCGAGTTCAGGCTTCCTACAATAATTCCGTTGCAGTGCAGTATCGACGCGATCGCGCTCTTCACGAAGCAGGAATGGCAGTACTGATTCAACAGCAAGTCCAAGGAGTCTTTTCTGGTGTTGCCTTTACCCGCGATCCGATGACCAAGCAAGGCGATGCGGTGATCATTGAAGCGTTGCCGGGAAACGCCGCTCAAGTCGTTTCTGGACGAATCACACCAGAGCAATATCGCGCCTTTGTTGTCGAAACTGAAAACTTCTCGTCTGTACAATTAGAGGGTGAGGGGCAAGTACCGCCAGCATTAATCAAGCAAGTGGCATACTTATCCCGACATCTAGAAGAACGTTACCACGGCATTCCCCAAGATATCGAGTGGAGTTACGACGGTCAAACGCTTTGGGTGTTGCAAGCTCGACCCATTAGCACCTTGCTACCTATCTGGACGCGCAAAATTGCCGCAGAAGTGATTCCCGGACTGATTCGCCCGTTAACTTGGTCGATTAATCGTCCCTTGACTTGTAGCGTCTGGGGAGGAATTTTTGCTTTGGTGCTAGGTGAACGCGCTGTAGGATTGGATTTCAACCAAACAGCAACCCTGCATTATTCGAGAGCCTACTTTAATGCCACTCTCTTAGGAGAGATTTTTCGCCGCATGGGTTTACCTCCTGAGAGTCTGGAGTTTTTAACTAGAGGAGCCAAATTAAGCAAGCCGCCCTTAAATACGACATTGCGGAATATGCCGGGACTTATGCGGTTGCTTTTGCGGGAATGGTGTTTAGTAAGGGACTTTAACTGGGATTATCGCAGGCACTTTGTTCCGGCTTTGTCTGAGTTAACTCAGGAATTAGTGGATGATCTTGATCCGGCTCAGCTATTGGCCAGAATTGACTTTATCCTGGAGTTGCTGCGTCGTGCGACTTACTACAGTATTTTGGCTCCGTTGAGTGTGGCGTTGCGTTCGTCAATTTTTCGGGTGAAGGATGGGGATATTGATTACAGTCTGACGCCAGAGGTGGCGGTGTTGCGATCGCTTCACGAATTAGCCGCAGCTGCCAAGCAGGTATTATTGGAGTTTGAGCCGATAAAGGTCTTTGAGCAGTTGACGCAAACACCAGAAGGGCAAGAAATTCTGGCAAGGTTTGATAAATTACTTGAGCGTTACGGTTATTTGAGTGAGGTGGGAACTGATATTGCGGTTCCTACTTGGAAGGAAGAACCGCAGGCGTTAAAGCAATTGTTTGTGCAGTTTATACAAGGTAACGAACCGCCAAGACGCCAAGGTAGGAGGAACAGAGGGTTTGTACAGAGGCGTGTGGATTTGAAGGGGCGAGTTACGGAGGTTTATTCTCAGATGTTGGCTGAGTTGCGTTGGTGTTTTGTGGCGTTGGAGAAGGTTTGGTTAAAGAGTGGTTTATTTGAAAAGCCTGGGGATATATTTTTTCTGGAGTTTGAGGAGGTGCGGCGTCTGGTTGAGAATTTCGAGCCTGAATTTGTCGAACATTTGCAGGACTTAGTGAAACTTAGGCAATCTCAGCTTGCAGAAGATAGTCAGCTAAATCCGGTATCCCTTTTAATCTATGGCAATAATCCCCCTGCTTTTATCGAAACTGTTTCCCTCTTTCCTGATCAAGTACTACAAGGTATTGCCGCTAGTCCTGGACAAGCGGAAGGAACGGTAAAGGTGTTGCGGAATTTTCAATCTCTGCCAGAAATTGACCGGCATACTATTCTAGTAGTGCCTTACACAGATTCTGGTTGGGCACCAATGCTTGTGAGGGCAGGAGGATTGATTGCTGAGGCAGGTGGACGGCTTTCTCACGGAGCGATCTTGGCTCGTGAGTATGGTATCCCTGCGGTGATGAATGTGCGAAATGCTACTTGGCTGCTGCAAGATGGTCAGAGGGTACGGATTGATGGGTATAGGGGTATTGTGGAAATATCTAACGACCTACGACCAGGTAGTTAATAACTAACAACCAACAATAATTAATTCTCTTCACAACCACTTCTTAAATGCCACATAATTGCAGATGAAAGTCCATCCAAAAGTGGAGTATTTACATCTGCTTTTCTCAAACCTTCTGCTGTCCAAGAATTACAATCTCTCAAAATCGAGTAACTACCAAGTGCCGCATAAAAACCCGCATTAGCAGTGTGACCGTTGCCTATGCGAATCGTCCTAGCTTTTGCATCCACTTGAAAAGTAGCTTGGATAAATTCCATTAGGTGCAAATAATCACTTTTACTAACTTTTATACATTTAAGTTCTAGATTATCTGGTATTTGTTGATAACCTTTAACATACAAAACAGATGGATTATTAGGAAAAAATAAAGTCTTAAAAGTAGTAGAAAATTTCACATCTGCCAATGTAGGGGTGAACATGTAAAAGTCGCGATCGCCCCAGCCAAAGCTTAAATAATTGTAATCTTTCGCAGGCTCTATACCGATTGCATCTATGGATAAATACTTGTGCCAATCAAAAACATCATTTTGGGTTGGTACTACAATATTGGAATGAATGCCTGTGTTAGCAATACAAATTTTAAAATCACAGTTAGTTTTTGGGTAATAACTCCATTTTCTAGGTATCAATGCACAGATAACTAATAAAGCTAAACCTAATAACACAGCAGATAAAAAGTAACGAGCAAAACGATTTAATAAGTGCAATAAACAGGAGTTATTAGTATGGTTCATAACAGCAATAGTACGGTTTAAAAGGAAATTTAAACTAAGATGTATGTTATCAGGGGATAATTCGACATATAGCAATCCGTGTAGGAGTTGTGAAAAATTTTAAGTATAGCAATTCAAAATTTAAAATTATAACCGCAGATGAACGCAGATGCACGCGGATGTAACAGACAATTATCTGCGTCTCACAGCCCCTCAGACTTCTCTCAATCTGCGGTTAAAATTCAAAATTGGTATGAAAAAACCCCCAGCCAGAAGCTGAGGGCGGCAATTAGGGTGCATCTACCATTTCTGTATCCGACATTTTTCTCCCTGCATCCGGAAGGATTAAAAAAAAATGAAAAAACCCCCAGCCAGAAGCTGAGGGTGTCAATTAGGGTGCATGTACCATTTCTGTCTCCAACATTTTTCTCCCAGGCGGTCGTTGGGTAGTTTTTCGCTAACTTTGCATCTCCCCCAGCACCTGCCGGATGGTATTCGATGGTACTTGGTCACTAACTGTCACTACACCAATCTGCGTAGGCAAAACAAATCGCACTTTACCATCTTGAACTTTCTTATCGGTTTGTAACGCCTCAATAACTGCTTCAATATCCACCCCTGAGGGTAACTGAGTCGGTAAACCCGCTTTTTGAATTAAGGCGTCTTGGCGTTCAGTTTCTGCCTTTTGCCAAAGTCCAAGTTCCACAGCTATCTGCCCTGCTGCTACCATGCCAATAGCCACAGCTTCGCCGTGATTAACTACACGATAACCCGTCAAGCTTTCCACCGCATGACCGATGGTGTGTCCATAGTTGAGAATCGCCCGTAGTCCGGTTTCTCTTTCATCCTTGCCCACTACCTCTGCTTTTGCTTGACAAGAATGCGTTAATATGTTATATATGAGTTCGGTCTTTAAGTAGCGTAGTTGATCCAAGCGTTTACTCTGTTCCATCTCGGCAAACAACTGGGCATCCCAAATGACGCCGTACTTAATCACTTCTGCCATCCCTGCCCGAAACTCACGCATGGGCAGAGTTTTCAAGACTTCTGGATCAATTAAAACCAATCGCGGCTGATGGAATGCTCCAATCAAGTTTTTCCCTTGGGGATGGTTCACAGCTGTTTTGCCGCCAATGGCCGCATCCACCATCGCGAGGAGTGTGGTAGGCACTTGTACAAAGTTAATTCCCCGTAGCCAAGTCGCCGCCGCCAAGCCAGTCATATCACCAATGACACCTCCCCCTAAAGCCACCATAGTTGAGGAGCGTTCTAGGCGGTTTTCCAAGGCAGTATCGTAGATTTTTTGTACGGAGTTCAGGGTTTTATAACGCTCACCAATTGGCAAGGTGCAGCTAGCAACTTCAAAACCAGCAGCTTTCAGCGATGCGATCGCCCTTTCCCCAAAATGCTTAAAAATTGTCTGGTTAGAAACTAGCAATACTTTCTTACCTAGCTTCAAAAGTGTCATCTGTTCACCTAGTTTATCTAAGCTGCTAGATGCGATCGCAATCTCATAAGACTGCTGCGGTAGATTTACGTTAATAATAGAAGCCATCACCAAAACCAAACAAGCGCCTGTGGGCTGTATTCTACCTTATTAAATGTTTCAATAGTTTTAGATATCTTTAGGAGAAATTTACAATGTTCGCCGTAATAGCTTATATCGTCTTTTTGGGACTGTTTTTTGGGCTTGCTGTCGGTTTATTGTTTGGTCTGCGTGCCGTTAAGTTGATTTAGAGAGGGGATGAGGAGGATGGGGGAGACGAGGAAGAGGAAGTTATCTACCTCATCCCCCTCATCTCCCTTATC